>NZ_JBEHFM010000019.1:0-36836 GCF_040225675.1 Corynebacterium sp. KPL2680 | reverse complement strand
TGGAAAAATCCCAGTCGGCTACCAATCGCGCGCAAAACAACACACCTAAAAATCCCGAGTTGAGGATCCACCCCGTCCACCCCACCCGCGAGATTGACAAACTACATAGGAACACCCCCCGCGCTGTCGTAATCCCTCAACTCCATTGCGCTTGGGGACGATCTCGCGGCATCGCTCGGCACGAAGGTGGGACGTACCCGCGTGCTTAGCCTGATTGCCGTCACCCTGCTCGCGGGTTCTGCCCCGGCACTGACCGGGGACATTAGCTTCGTAGGTCTGATGGTTCCGCATGTGGTGCGGTGGTTCGTAGGTCCTAATCAGCGGTGGATCATTGCCTACTCCGCCTTGGCAGCGCCCGTACTCATCCTCGCCGCCGATACTGTGGGGCGCATCGTTGCACGCCCCGGCGAGGTCGCAGCCGGCGTTGTCACCGCCCTCATCGGCGCGCCCGTTCTCATCGCCCTCGTGCGCAGAGGGAAGGTGAGTGGACTGTGAAAGAGACACAGCCTGAGCGCGTATCCCCCGGCTATCGCAGTGTTACTCTGCGTTCGCGCTGGTACTCGCATCGCATCCCGGTGCGGCTCGACGAGATCAGCGCGGTGCTTTTCCTCCTGGCCATCACCTTAGCCGCAATCTCACTCACGCTGGGCGAGTACCACCTCTCCTTCCCTGAGGTACTTCACGCGATCGGCATCGGTGGCGATAGCCCCCGAATCCACCGCGTCATCGTGAGGGAGTGGCGGCTTCCGGTAGCGATCTCGGCGGTATTCTTCGGAGCTCTGCTGGGCATAGGCGGTGCAATCTTCCAATCACTCACCCGCAATCCCCTGGGCTCCCCGGACATTATCGGCTTTGATGCCGGCTCCTACACCGCTGTGGCAATCACCGTTCTGGTGCTCGGATCGACGAGCTACTGGGGGACTAGCGGGTGCCGCTCTCATCGGCGGCGTCCTCACTACCCTAGCGGTCTATGGGCTGGCATGGTGCCGTGGCGTACAGAGCTTCCGACTCATCATCGTGGGTATCGCTATGTCCACCGCCCTCGGATCGCTGAACTCCTACCTCATCACCCGCGCGCTGGTAGAGGATGCCATGGTTGTCGGTTTTGGGCGGCGGGCTCGATTACTAGGGTGGAGTGGCAGGGACTCATCCCGGTGCTCATCCTGGGCACGCTCATCTTTGTGGCGGTTGCGCTGCTTGCCTCCTCCCTGCGCACGATGGAGCTGGGCGACGATGCCGCTACCACGCAGGGCCTTCGGGTGCAGCGCACCCGCCCCCTACTCATGGTCGAAGGCGTGGCGACAACCGCGCTCGCCGCTGCAGCGGCGGGCCCTATCGACTTCATCGCGCTCACCGCCCCACAATTGGCACGGCGGCTCACCCGCACCGCGGGGTTATCCCTGATGACATCGGCGGCGATGGGTTCCGCACTGCTGACCAGCGCCTATATCCTTTCCCTCATCATCGCCCAGTTCTACCGACAGATACCGGTGGGTCTTATCACCGTGTGCCTTGGTGGCCTCTACATGATGTGGCTGCTCGTGCACGAGGCGCGGCGTCAATATGGCTCACCGCGATAAAGCACCACTAAGGCCACGAGGCATTTAGACACCACATAGGCCGCGAACTAACCGAAAGGTAGCTCCTCATATGCCCACTCATAATTCTGCCCGACTTCGCGCCCTGGATGCCACCATTGGTTACGACGGCCGCATTATTTCCACGGGTTTTCCGTCAACATTAATGACGGCTCTTTTACCGCCATTATTGGCCCCAGTGGCTGCGGCAAATCAACGCTGCTGCGCGCATTAGCTCGCATGCTGACTCCGGCCGCAGGCAGCATTATTCTCGACGGAAAAGAAGTGCCTTCATGGGCACCAAAACAGGTTGCGCGGGAATTAGGTCTACTCCCACAAACGTCTTTTGCACCCGATGGCATTACCGTGGCCGATCTCGTGGGACGCGGGTGCGGCCCCGTACCAGAGCCTCTTCCACAAATGACGCGACAGCAATGAGAAGGCCGTCTACGCGGCGCTCGCCGCTACCCGCACCCCGGAGATTTCTGAGCGGTCCGTCGAGGAGCTTTCCTGTGGGCAGCACTAACGCGTGTGGATCGCTATGCTACTAGCGCAGCAAACTCCCATCATGCTGCTCGATGAGCCTACGACATTCCTGGATATCTCGCATCAGTACGAACTCATGGAGCTGTTACGCACCTTCCATGGGCAGGGAAAACAATCGTGACGGTGCTGCGCGACCTTATTCAGGCGGCGCGCTATGCCGACCGCCCCGTGGTCATGCGTCAGGGAAAGATTGTGACCACAAACTCCCCCATGACGTGCTCACCGCCGAGCTCATGGAGGATGTCTTTGACCTGCGGTGCCCGGTAGTACCCGATCCGGTAACGGGCACCCCCGGTGGTACCACCCGACTCGCGAGCCTCTGCCAATTAGTCGTTTCCATGAAGGAAACCACCCATATAGGGTGTTTTTCTTTTAATAAAGAACCATGTATAAACCGGATTATCTCCACCTATGGAATAGTGTGATTTTGACACATATAATATCAATGTTGTCCAGAACACACATTTGATAGCGTGAGACTCAGTCCAGCCAAACCCCCTCGCCGTGAAATACGCGGCACTGTTGTTGTAGGAAAGGATTCCCTCATGCGCCGTTCAATTCTGCGCACCACCGCCGCTTTCTTTGCCGCCGTCGGCCTCACAGCCTCCGCCGCCACCATCTCGACCGCCAATGCCACCCTCTCCAGCAAGCCCGCACCGGCGGCGTCCGAAAGCCCTGTCCTCCCCTGGACGGATATGGGACCGCACGGCCCCTACGCCAAGGACATCATCAACGGCATGGCCAAGCAGGGTCTAACGGAGAATCTCACGCCCCCGAGCGCCAATATCGCCTGCACCCCTGCCCCCGGAGAGAATCCCGTCGTGCTCCTGCACGGCATGAACTCGAATGCATACCAGACCTACGCGGGCATGTCCTCGAAGCTAGCCGAGCTTGGCAAGTGCGTGTACGCCTTCAACGTGGGCAAGATGCCGGGCACCCTCACCCCGGATGGAAGCTCTCTCATCGGTAGCGTGCCCATCACCCGCGCCATGGCTCCCTTCGAGACCTCCGTGGCGCAGTTCACCAACTACATCAACCGCCTGAAGGAACAGACCGGCGCCACCGAGGTTGACCTCGTGGGGCACTCCGCTGGTGCCACCATCGCCACCGCCTACGCCAAGCAGGAGCAGGGACACGGCGTCGGCACCATCGTATCCATCAGCGGCGTGCTGCACGGCACTTCCCTGCTAGGAGTTTCCTATGCTCTGGAAAAGCTCAACGCCCTGAATGGTTTCGGCGATAACCTCATCACCCTGGCCGTAAGCCCCAGCACCCGACAGTTGCTGCAGCACAGCGACTACATGGCGCAGCTCAACGAGGGCGGGATTGAGGTTCCCGGCGTGCGCTACGCCTCCATCTCCACCCGCTTCGATGAGGCCGTGACCCCGCTGGCCGCGAGCCAGTTCACATCCCCGGAAGCTACCAACCATGTGTTGCAGGACGGGTGCTCTCTGGATGCCTCCGAGCACGTGGGCATCACGTATTCTCCGCGCGCGATAGCATTGACCGCTAATGAGCTAGGTCGCAACGTCGAGGTGCCGTGCACCCCGGTGACAGGATTTATTGATGGTGGCTCCTCTATGGACGCCGACTGGCTCCCCAGTATGGATGACATCGTGAACCCCATCGCGGAGGGTTCCTCTAAGTTCTAGGGTCGCTCTTTACCCCCCCCTTTTATAGCCCCTCTACTCCTTTCAGTTCATCGCGGCAGGACGCGAAAACTGCAAGGAGTTCCGCTTGTTATGTGCCAGACACCGAAAACTACTTTTAGAACAGTGGTGGCTCATCCCGGCAACACTGGTCATAGATCATCCCGATACTGCGGGCGTTCACAGTACAAACAGCCGTGCGCCGCTGCGTCATACTGCGGGCCCACCGCGCTCATCTGGTTCCGTGGTTTAGTACTCCCAGCGTGCCCGTCAATGCCATTAAGATTGAGGTACTCCGCTGCCCCACAGGCCGTGCCATCTCCCAGTGCGTTTTCAGAAAGCCATATCCCCTCCTGCGCGGGGCTCAATGGTTAGTGCGAGGTCGCCGTGGTCTTGGAGTTATGGCGCTGCGTCATCGGGTTGGGTGTCCTCTCGCATCAGGTCAGTTGAGGCGGCGCCGGAAAGCCCGGAAAGAATGGAAAACATAGAGTGAAACAACAAAGCTGGGTGATATCGGACCACTGCTTACCCATCGAGGTATCACCCTTAACGTCATCCGGCACCGTCATGATCTTGAAGCCCAGATCCTCAAGGATTTGCGTCTGCGGGGCTTCCTTAGTCAGGGCAGCAGCACCGGAGTTGTCACCGAACACCATGAACGGCGAGACCTCATCGCTCGGCACCTCGATCTCGTCCTTGGCTTTCTTCATCCGCTCGTCGAAGTCCTTGATGACTTCTCGGCCTCTTCTTCCTGGCCGGTGGCCTTGCCCAGCATGGTGGTCACGTCTTGCCACGGGGAGCCGGAGTAATCCACCACCATGACCGGGGCGATCTTGCGAAGCTCATCCACCTTGTCAAAGACGGAGTCGCCGGAGTTCTTTGCCACGATGATGAGGTCGGGGTCGTAGTTCACGACGTTTTGGATCTTCGGCTCGGCGTTCTCCTAGAGCTTGGCGAGGTCCTGCTCCTTGGCTTCCTTCGACCACGGATCGAAGAAGCCCTGATCATCCGACAAGCCAGCGCTATTGGGAACGGTCGCGCCAGACGCCACCACGGGGGCGTCGATAGCCAGCAGGGAGCCGGTGAGGGTGGTGGAAGTCGAGATGATGCGCTTCGGCTTCGAATCCAGCGTCAGATCCCCAGCATCGGTCTCGACAGTGCGCGGCCACTGCCCTTCATCGCTGCCGGAGGAGCTATCCGACGAGGCTGAGGAATTTTGAATCGTTAGCATCACTGGAATCGCTGGAGCTGCAGGCCACCAAACCGAAGCCGAGGGTCAGCGCTGCGCCCACGGCCACGGCAGCCCATGCAACACGGGAAGTACGAGTACGAACAGTGCGAGTCGTCATTAATATCTATCCCTTCTCGGAATGTAGTGGGGTTTGTCATGCATCGCCCAGCAGCCTTTGACTGAAAGAACAGCAACATTAGGCTAGCCTTGCATACGAAAGTTTTACTTTTGCCCCTTGCAGAATTCCGAAAAATTACCAAAAGCGCAGGATAAAGACGTGCCTACTCCCCCTTCACGCCCCGCCCTGCCCATACGAGGCCCGGTTGATATTCAACGACTCGACCTACAGGCCGTGTATCGCACTCCACTCATCGAGCGGCTCTCCCAGGACACCGCACAGAACAAGAGCGCCTCACAAGCCACAGGCACCGCACAGGAGAAGTATCTACTCACCGTGGCGCGCCCTACCGACACAGCGGAGCAGCGCGCCCTGCTCTTTCTCGACTCCATCCCCCACAGCAACCGGAATGATGCCGAATCTTTTCTTCCCGAGCAGGTGACAGTCGCCGGGGTTCCATGGCACGTCGGCACATTCGAACTTTCAGCACCGCTACTGACGGGGCCGGGTACATGCTGCTCGATGAGCGGCATTTCGAAACAGGTAAAGAACGCCGCTTGTGGCACTCAGCACTCAAGCGCTACATACCGCTGCTCCCCACCCACGACATCGCTTCGCTCTGCGAGTTGGAACTCCCACCGGCATCCCACTCGGGCACGCCTAGCAGTGCTTCTCCTGGGCCAAATCCGTTGCGCTCCCCCTATCACCGCACAGCCCGTAGCTCCCCACATCACTAAAGGCACAGGCACAGGCACAGGCACAGGCGAGTATCACCAAGGGCTCTGGCACTCAGCGCATATGGATGTGCTGCTGCGCGCAGCCGAGGCTCGCGCGGATATTCCTCCTGCTGCGGTTCTCTTCTTTGGCCTGCTGATGTCGCCCACCGCAACGACATTCTGAGGGCACTGGAGCGCGGCGATGTCTTCCTCACCAAGGAACTCCTTCCCTGGGCGCAGCGCTTCTCCCCTGTCCTCTTGCCCGCGCAGCGAATTATTGCGGGGGCATCCTTAGGCGATTTCTTTGCGGCGGGAACGGTACACCGCATTCCCGAGGTCGTATCGCACGCTATCGTGCAATCGGCAGCTCTCTGGTGGCCTGATCATGGAATGGCTGAACTGCGCGCCTGACAAACGAGGACATTAACCCGCACGTGCGGGTTTTCCATGAAGTTGATTCCCTCGAGCCTTTCCCATTGGAGGAAAATCGCGAATTCGCTGCTGCACTCCGCACCACGCTAGGCAGCCGCTCACACGCCCGCGAATACCCCGGCGGGCACGACTACATGTGCTGGCGCAGGGGCATCAACGATGCCCTCCGCTGGTTCAACACTTCTCTGTAACGCGACTCAATCTTCCTCCAGCCATACAGTGGAATTACTAGTCGAAAATCGCGTTAAGTAATAGTAACTGTTAGGCCCACCCCTAGGCCCAACAATGGCCAAAACCGGCACCTCAGAAGAACAACTGAGATGCCGGTTTGTCAACAATGTCGCGACTGACCTGTCAAGCATGTCGCGACTCATGACAGATGTGGGCCCTGTGGGGATCGAACCCACGACCTGCGGATTAAAAGTCCGTAGCTCTACCAACTGAGCTAAAGGCCCAACGTGGCTCTATATTAGCGTGTTGACTTTTAGATCTCCTAATTGGGTGTATTCGTCTGAGTCCTTCGCTGAAGAATACCCACACAAAACGGGAGGAGGGCCTCCTAGCTGGAATACCCTCCTTTTATAGTCCGGTCAGTATTAACCGCGCATGTCACCCTTTTCTAGAAAGTTAACCTGGAAGTCGAAGGCGGTCTTCAAGTCGTGCGGGGTGTGCTGGAACTTGTTTTCCTTCGCACGCTCGTAGTACTCCTCCAACAGCGGACGGTAGTCCGGGTGAGCCACGGCGATGATCTTCTCTACGCGCTGCTTTGGAGCCAAGCCACGCAGGTCAGCCACACCGTATTCGGTGATGATGACCATGGTGTCGTGCTCGGTGTGGTCGGTGTGGGATACGAACGGAACCAGAGCGGAGATGGCGCCATCCTTCGCGATGGACGGGGACACGAAGGTGGAGATGTACGCGTTACGGGTGAAGTCACCAGAGCCGCCGGTGCCGTTCATGATGCGGGAACCGGACACGTTGGTGGAGTTGATGTTGCCGTAGATATCTCCCTCGATCATGCCGTTGGAAGAAATCAGGCCGACGCGGCGGATGACCTCAGGGTGGTTGGAAATCTGCTGCGGGCGCAAGATGATGTGGTTGCGGTAGCGGTCTGCTTCCGCGTTCATCTTTTCTGCGTACTCCGGCGACAGCGCGAAGGAGGTTGCAGAAGCCACGGTCATCTTGCCGGCATCGATGAGGTCCAGCATGCCGTCCTGGATAACCTCGGTATATGCCTGAATGTTTTCGAACTTGGAGTCCAAAAGACCTGCCATCACGGCGTTCGGCACGTTACCCACGCCGGACTGCATGATGAACTTGTCGTACTCGAGGCGGCCTGCGGCAACCTCGCCCTCCAAGAACTCGATGAAGTTAGCGGCGATCTTCTCAGAGGTCTCGTCCGGCTCGCGGAATGGAGCGTTGCGGTCTGCCGAGTTGGTCTTGACCACTGCAACGACCTTCTCCTCGGGGATCTCCATGTAGGTGGTACCGATGCGGTCACCCGGCTTGTTAATCGGGATGGGCTGGCGGTTAGGCAGCTTGTCGATGCGGTAGATGTCGTGCATGCCCTCGAGGTTCTCGGACTGCCACTCGTTGATCTCAATGATGATCTTGTCTGCGGCCTCGACGAACTCGAGGTTATTGCCCACTGCGGAGGACGGCACGATATTGCCTTCCTCAGTAATGCGTACCGCCTCAATGATGGCTACCTGGAAGTCACCGTAGAAGCCCTCTTCTACCTGCTGGCCCAAGTGGGACAGGTGAATGTCCTGGTAGAGCGCGGTGCCATCGTTGAACTGCTTACGCAGTAGCGGGTCAGAGTTGTATGGGGAGCGGAAGTTAATGGCCTCTGCCTCTGCCAAAACACCGTCACAGTCAGGGGCGGTAGAAGCACCGGAGAAGAGGTCAATCTTGAACTCTTCGCCCTTTTCGTGCAGCGCCTTCGCCTTATCTGCAATGGCGGTAGGCAAACCCTTGGGGTAACCTGCACCGGTGAAGCCGGAGATTCCTACGCGGTCACCATTGTTGACGTGCTTCGCAGCCTCCTCTGCAGAAACTACGAGCTTCTCAAACGGGGCGTATGCGATTCTATCGGACAACTGTCATCCTCCTTCATATACGAGTAGACCGGTGTTACGGCCAACCCAATTTAGTTACACAGACCACAGTAGCGAAAATTAACGTTTTCGCCACCATCATTTTGTGACTTTCACCCCAATAATGGGATTCCTCGGTGGCCGCCACCTTCGTTTCAGTTGCTAAATTCTGCGGTTAACGAGCACAATTAGGGCGTGAATTTGCGCATTGGAAACTATGACCTCTCCTCCCCCGTCATCCTCGCTCCCATGGCGGGGGTAACCAACGTCGCTTTCCGCACGTTGTGCCGGGAACAGGAGCTGGCCCGCACCGGAACGGTGTCGGGCTTGTATGTCTGCGAGATGGTCACCGCGCGCGCCCTAGTGGAGCGCAACGAGAAAACCATGCACATGACCACCTTTGCCCCGGATGAAGATCCGCGTTCCCTGCAGATTTATACGGTGGATCCGGAATACACCTATAAAGCAGCCAAGATCATCGTGGATGAGAACTTGGCTGATCACATCGACATGAACTTTGGCTGCCCCGTTCCCAAGGTAACTAGGCGTGGCGGCGGCTCCGCCCTGCCCTATAAGCGCCGCCTCTTTGGCAATATCGTCTCCGCCGCGGTCAAGGCCACCGAGGGCACGAATATCCCCGTTACGGTGAAGATGCGCGTGGGCATTGATGACGAGCACCACACGCATCTCGATGCCGGGCGCATCGCCGTAGATTCCGGCGCCGCCGCCGTGACCCTGCACGGTCGCACGGCCGCACAGCGCTATTCCGGCGATGCCCGGTGGGATGAGATCGCTCGGCTCAAGGAACACCTCGCGGATACCGGTGTTCCGGTGCTGGGCAATGGCGATATTTTCCGCGCCGATGATGCCCGCCGCATGATGGAGGCCACCGGCTGCGATGGCGTGCAGGTGGGCCGCGGCTGTCTGGGTCGGCCGTGGCTATTCGCGGAGCTGGGCGCTGCCTTGCGCGGCGAGTCCATCCCCGCCGAGCCCACCTTGGGCGAGGTCACCCAGGTAATCTTGCGTCACGCAGAGCTACTCGCGCAGCACGAGGGTGAAGATCACGCATCCAGGGACATCCGCAAGCACATTGGCTGGTACCTGCGTGGCTTCCCCGTCGGCGGGCAAGTGCGCGCCGGCTTGGCCAAGGTGGATTCCTTAGAGAGCCTGCGCGAATTGCTGGCGCCCTGGGCAGATTCTGATGCTTTGGCTGCCGATGCCGATGGTGCGCGCGGGCGCCAGGGCTCGCCTTCTAAGGTCGCGCTTCCCGATGGCTGGCTCGATGACCCCGAGGATGAATTCGTTCCGGTCGGCGCCGATATTTATAACTCCGGCGGCTAAAATCGCACAGATGTGACTCAGCAAGCATTTACCCGGTTTGTGAGCTATCATTTTCTGCATGCGTACTGCCTACCGTGAACATCTGGACGACTTCTCGCACGACCTCATCGTCATGTGCGATACCGTCCGCACCATCATGGATAAGGCCTCCCAGGCGCTGCTCGATCGCGCACTGGAACCCGCGGAGGAAGCGCTCAGCCTTACCGAGGAACTCGATGAGATCCGCTCACGCTGCTCCGAACGCGCGGTAAAGCTTTTGGCGTTGGAAAACCCCATGGCTCAGGATCTGCGCCAGGTGGTGTCTTCCATCTATATTGTCGAAGACCTCTTCCGCATGGGTCAGCTGGCCCAGCACATTGCCGATGCCGCGCGCCGCCGCCACCCTGAGGCCGTTGTACCCGCTGAATACCTCGGGTTCATGGAGGAGATGTTCCGCTTAACCCAGGAAATGGGTTCGGTGGTACACGATATTTTAGTCACCCCAGATGCCGAGCTATCCGTTAATCTGCGTTCTGATGACGATGCGGTGGACGATATTAACCATCACCTGCTGCGCATTCTCACCCAGCGCGAATGGAATGGAACGGTGCGCGAGGCCGTAGAGACGGCGCAGATTACCCGCTACTACGAGCGCTACGCGGATCACTGCGTCTCCGTGGCTGGACGTATCATCTACTTTGCCACCGGCCTATTGCCGGAAGAGTTTGAAAAGAAGCTCCAAGAGGACCAAAAGGATGCCGAGTTCGAGGCCCGCATGAGCGAATTAGAGCGCCAATTCCGCCGCTAATAAAACTGCCACAAGGGCGGTACCTCCCTGCGCTGGAGGTACCGCCCTTTTCGGACAATCAGAGTCTACTTTTAGCCGAAGCGACCAGAGATGTAGTCTTCGGTCTCCTTCTGGGAAGGGTTCTCAAAGATGCGGGTGGTTTCATCGAACTCCACCAGGTGGCCCGGCTTGCCGGTAGCTTCTAGGGAGAAGAAGCCGGTCTTATCGGACACACGGGCGGCCTGCTGCATGTTGTGGGTCACGATGACGATGGTGAAGTTTTCCTTCAGCTCGTGGATAAGGTCCTCCACGGCCAGGGTGGAAATCGGGTCCAGTGCAGAGCAGGGCTCGTCCATCAGCAGGACTTCTGGTTCCACGGCAATCGCGCGGGCGATGCACAGGCGCTGCTGCTGACCACCCGAGAGGCCGCCGCCCGGCTTATCCAGGCGGTCCTTGACCTCGTCCCAGAGATTAGCGCCGCGCAGGGACTGTTCGGCTACTTCCTTGAGCTTCTTTTTATTCTTCTCACCAGACAGCTTCAGGCCGGCAACGACGTTGTCCTCGATGGACATGGTGGGAAATGGGTTGGCCTTCTGGAAGACCATGCCGATGGTATTGCGCACGGAAACTGGGTCGACCTTGGGACCGTAGATATTGGTGCCATCGAGCAGGATCTCGCCCTTGACGGATGCGCCAGGGATGACCTCGTGCATGCGGTTTAGGGTGCGCAGCACGGTGGATTTACCGCAGCCGGACGGGCCGATGAAGGCGGTCACGGCTTGTGCCGGGATCTGCATATTTACGTTCTGTACGGCGTGGAAATCACCGTAGAAAATATCGACGTCATTGAGCTCGAGCTTAGACATTGTGGAGGTTTCTCCTCTAGAGGGGGTGTATAAGTGGCGGAATCGTGTGCGGCTATTTCTTGACCGAGAACTTCGCGGAAATTACTCGCGCCGCAATATTGAGGATGGCGATGAGGATAACCAGCGTCAGCGCTGCGCCCCACAGCTTATCCAGCACGGCGGGCTGCGCGCCGGCCTTGTACATATCAAGCATCATCAGCGGCAGCGAAGATTGCGAGCCCTTAAACGCGTCCCAGTTGATGACCGAGGAGGAACCAACCAAGACCAGAACTGGGGAGGATTCACCCATCACGCGGGCAATGGCCAGCATGATGCCGGTCACGATGCCGGATAGGGCTGTCGGCAGCACGATGCGTGCGATGGTCTTCCACTTGGGCACGCCGAGGGCATAGGAAGCCTCGCGGAGGTCCATGGGGACCACGCGCAGCATCTCTTCGGTATTGCGCACCACGATGGGGATCATCAGCAAGACCAAGGACAGGGCGACGGCCAAGCCGGAGCGGCCAAAGCCGAAGAGCGTGATCCACATGGCGAAGATGAACAACGCTGCCACGATGGAGGGCACGCCGGACAAGATGTCCACCATGAAGGTGGTGGTACGGCCGAGCCAACCACCCTTGGAGTATTCCACCAAGTAGATGGCGGTAAAGATACCGATCGGAATGGACAGGATGGAAGCCAGGGCAGTTTGCACGAAGGTACCGACGATGGCGTGTGCGGCACCGCCGCCTTCGGCACTATTCATCACGCCGCGCTGGGACAGCGTCCACCAGTCAGCGGAGAAAATCACGCCGCTACCGCGAGAGATGAGCTCCCACAGTACCCAGATCAAAGGGACCATCGCCAAGGCCATAGCGCCCCATACAACGACGGTGGCAATGCTATTGGCCGCTTTGCGGGAACCGGAGATTTCCAGGAAGGTTGCCCCGCCAGCGGAGGCGGGCTTGTTATTTGTTGTAGTAGTCATTGTTGTCCTTCCTTACTTGCTCTTCACGATGGCGCGGGCAATGGCGTTGACCACAAACGTCAGCAAGAACAGCATCAAACCGGCGGCGATATAGGCACCGGCGCGCGTCTCGTTACCGAACTCGGCCGCGGCGAGGGCGATGGCGGTAGCGAAGGTGGTACCGCCATCGAAAAGCGAGAAGCGGAAGTCCACCAGCGGCGAGACCACCATGTACAGCGCCATGGTCTCACCCAGAGCGCGGCCCAAGCCCAGCATGGAGCCGGCGACGTAGCCGGACATGCCGAATGGTAGGACGGTCATGCGGATGACTTCCCAGCGCGTAGCGCCCAGCGCCAAGGCGGACTCGATCTGGCCCGGAGGGGTTTGCACGAATACCTCGCGGGCGGTAGCGGCGATGATCGGCAGAATCATCACGGCTAGCACGATGCCACCGGTAAAGAGGTTGCGGCCGGTAGCAAAGGCGGGCGAATTATCGTATTGGGTAAACAGGAAGAACCCGCCGGCCCAGGATTCCAACCATGTGTAGAAGCCGGACAGGGCCGGTCCGAGGACCTGCCAACCCCATAGGCCGTAGACGATGGACGGCACTGCGGCCAGCATGTCCACCAAGAAACCCAGCGGCTTAACTAAGCGGGCTGGGGCGTAGTTGGACAAGAAGATGGCAATCGCAAGCGCGACTGGCATGGCCAGAAGCAGGGCGAAGACCGAGATGAGGACAGTAGTGCCGAACATGGTCGGGATACCGAACTTCATCGCGGAAGTATCGGTGGTCTCCCAGCGTTCACCGTGGGTGAAAAAGCCCAATAGTCCATTCTCGTTCACGCTGAGCGCAGGAACGGCACGCCAGATGAGGAAGGCGGCAATCGCCGCGATCATCACGGTAATCAGCGTGGCAGAGGCCGTGGAGAGGAATTCGAAAATGCGGTCACCGGGGCGCTTGACGGAGCTACCGGAGCTGGAGGTAGCCAAGTCATTCTCGTTATCGCCACGGGTATGAGGCTGTTCGGCGCCAGAGACAGGAAGGGCCTCCGAGGTCGATGCCTGGGTGAGATTATTGTCTGCCATGAGACGTACTAATCCTTATTTGAAGTGGAACAAAGGGACATACGATGTACATGCCTGCGCCCCCAAAGCGCGTCTCGAGGGCGGCAGTGGGGGCGGGCGGAATGTTATTTCTCGAGGTAAAGCGGGGTTTACGCGTTACTGCAGTGCGTCAACAGCGCTCTTCAGGCGGTCAAGGTGGTCGCCCTTAACCGGGATGAAGCCCTGCTCTGCCAACTGGTCATCCTGGTGGTCCAAGACGTTGGTGAAGAATCCCTTGACCAGTTCAGCGGTCTCGTCATCGTAGCCAGCGGAGCAGACGATGTTGTAGGTGGTCAAGATGAGCGGGTATGCACCCTCAGCATCGGAAGCGAAGAGAGCCTTGGAGTCAACGACCATGTCGTTCTCAGAAGCGGTGTCCTTGAACTCCAGGTTCTCCAGTGCCTTGTTGACGGTATCGTCATTCAGCTCAACCGGGCCGTTGCCAAAGTCGATATTGGCCTTCTTGACACCGTCAGCTTCCTTCTGGTCAGCGAAGCCGGCCTCAACGTAGGTGATAGCACCCTCGATGTTTGCTACCTGGTCAGCAACACCGGCGGAGCCGTTGGCGCCCTCACCTACAGCGTCAGGGAACTGCTTGCCTTCGCCGTCCCAGTTACCAGTGGAGGCGTTGAGGAACTTCTGGAAGTTATCGGAGGTACCGGACTCGTCAGAGCGGAAGATGACGTGGATGTCAGTGTCCGGCAGGTCTGCGCCTTCGTTATCAGCGGCGATGGCCTCGTCGTTCCACTTCTTGATCTCGCCCTTGAAGATCTTGGCAAGGGTATCGGTGGAGAGGTTGATCTCCTGGTCACCCAGGTTATAAGCAATGGCAACCGGGCCGATGGTGGAAGGCAGGTGCCATGCGTCGTTGCCATCGCAACGCTCCTTGGCGGCCTCAATTTGGCCGTCGTCTTCCTTCAACGGGGAGTCAGAACCAGCGAAATCTGCCTGGCCGTTGATGAAAGCCTCAACACCCTTACCGGAACCGGAAGCGGTGTAGGACAGGTTTGCGTCTGGGTTGTCCCCTGCGAAGGCGGTGCCGAAGTAGGACATTGCGTTCTGCTGGGAGGACGCGCCCTCACCAACAAGCTCGCCAGCGACGCCGCTGCCGTCGGAGGAACCCGAGGAGTCAGAGGAGGTGTCCTCAGAACAAGCTACGAGAGCGGTAGAGGTAGCGGCCACGAGGCCGAAGATAGCGGCAGAGCGCTTGAAGTTGCGAATCACGGGAAAACCCTTTCCGGTGCAGATCAGAGATTGATTGTCCGAGGAAACCGCATCCCCATAAAAGGGGAACCTACATCCCACGTCCGCTTTTCGGGAGCGGGGTGCAGGTGCGCAGGTGCGGCTTTCTCACAATCAGTAAAGCTAACCGGAGGAATTAACCAGCAGGGTGCCGTGAGGTAAACAATTAATGAACAAGCTAGAAAGGTGACATGACCTTAATCACACTAGCCCCAGACGACATGCTCTTCATCAACGGAAAAGCCTAGGCGCTTGTAGGCTTTCAGTGCCGGTTCATTGTCCGCTTCCACGTACAAAATGACCCGCTGAGCTCCCTTTTCTACCATCCGGCGCAGGCCAATCTGCAGCAATGGTCCGCCTAATTTTTGGCCGCGGTACGCCTCTGAAAGGCCCACCACGTAGACCTCACCAAAACCGGGATCTTCCTCGTCGTGCCACTTGGTCCAGTGGAATCCGGCAAGGGTCGGGTGCCCCTGCTCTTTCTCATCCCAGAAGAACAAGACATCTTGAGGATCGAACCACTCGGCCTCCATGCCGCGGTGCAGGCGCTCTAAATCCCAGCCGCCTTGCTCTGGATGCCAAGAAAAGGCCTCGTTATTAACACGCAGCCACTCCTGTTCCACGGTGTCCTTACCCCACTTGTCCACTGCCTCGCTGTAATTGGCGGCCTGCAGCGGTAACTCGCCCACTTGTGCCACGCTATCCAGATCTGCGCCATCGATGCCCATGACCACAAGGGTGCGGGTGACATTCAGGTCGCGGGAGTTAGCCAGGGCCTGGGCCGGCTTGCCATTGCCATGCGCCCAAGTCTCGAGGTTGGTGGTGGCGTTAGCAGTGGCATCGTAAAGCGCGGTGCCATAGCCTTTACCGCGATAGTCTGGGGCGATAAAAAGCTCCGCGGTGGAATCCTCGCGGCTCGATACGCCAATAGGGGCGCCGTCCAACCAGGCCACCAAGTGCTTGTGGTGCAAGCGCTCATCGCGCAGGCCGTTGAGGAATTGCTCTGAAAGCGGGGCGATGCCATCGGCCTTTTCCGCGTGCGCTGCTAGTTCTTCCAGGGTGCCCGCCAACTCTGGGGAGGCGGGGAGGTTTTCTTCGGTGATATTCATGGTGTCCATGATACGTAGGCTAAATTTGAAGGTGTGAGTGTAGTCAAAGTCGACCGGCGCATTGTGCACGTCCTCATCCTGGTGGGCGTGGTCTTTGCTGGATGGGTGGCCGATGCCTGCGTGGCCATGCATTCTGAGCACAAGATTGCCCAGGAGGTAAAGGAGAACTCCCGGCTGGAAAACTCCCCTCAGGTGTATATCGGCGGCACCCCATACCTGTTGGCGGCAGGCTCTAAAGAAATCCCCTATTTGCAGGTCAAGGCCCTCGACGTGGAGGTTCCCAAGCTGGGCATGGTCAATGCCTCGACCGTGCTGCGCGATATCACCGTTACCCCTGAGCAGGTAGTAAACGGCGATATTGAAGGCGCACCAGTATCCACGTATTCGCGCGGGATCTCCCTGGACGGCGTTGCGCTGGGACGCCTTTTGGGCATTACCGATCTCTCCATTGCCAACCCGGATGATATTTCTCCCTCCGGCGGCGTTTCTGCCGAGGCGGAGCTTACCGGCACTCTGCCCGGCGATAAGGAAAAATCCACCGCCATGGTCACGCTGCGGCTAGTGGGCCCGGAGTTTCGCATGGAGGTCTACGGCACCGATGATCCGCGCCTCAAGGAGGCGTTTTCCCTCAACTTCGATACGCGCGAGCTCCCCCTGCCGGCGCAGGCCACGATGGTAAGGCTGCAGGGCGGCACGATTTACTTTGAGGTCCAGCGCCGCAATATCAAGGTCCAGATGGCCCAGCTTTCCCCGCTGGAAATCGAGGGTTCGGAGCAACGGGCTGTGGAAGAGGCCGAAAAGAAGGCGGCCGATACCGCCAATAAGGTAGGTCCTGCCCCAGATGAGGACGAATCCTAACGAAGGCGAATAAAGTCCCGCAGCACTTCCTGCACGGAGCGCTGGGCCACCTGCCGCCTATCTTGCGGCGCGTAGACCTCAATGGCATCGGCCACAGAGGTCAGCGTTACATGGCGGAAGGTCCCCTCGGATTCGCCATCGGCCTGGAAGCGCTGCGGGGTATGGCAATCGAGCTCGACGCGCTTGGCATCATCAAAGCCCAAGGTCTTTTCCTTCACCAGGCGTTTGAGCCAGCCGTGCTTATCGGCACCAAAGAGGTGCAGCAGGCCAATGACCCCACGCACGCCGCTGAGCTTCTCCAGCCCAAAAAGGGCTAGGCCCTCATCGAAGGAATTGCGCGGGTTGGTCACCACCGGCAAGGGGCCCAAGAAAGTCCAGGGGTTGGTATTAGAGGTAAATAAGAGTGGGAAGTCCTTCTTATGGAGCGTCTGCCCCAAACGGGATTCTGCGTACACCGTGATCTGCGGCGGGTTGCGGCGCGCGCGCAGCCAGGCCCGAATAGCCACGTTGAGGTAGCGCAGCGGGGTGGCGGAAAAGCCTTGTTCGCGGGCGCGGTCCACGCGTGCGAGGACGTCCGCGTCCATGCCAAAACCGGCGTTGACGGCAAACCAGCGTTCGTTCCAGGTGCCCAGGTAAATGGTGCGGCGCAGATCGCGCTCTAGCATGCGGGCCAAGACGTGGGTGGCCTCGACCGGCGTATTGGGAAAGCCGAGGGCGCGGACAAAGACGTTCGCGGACCCGGTGGGAATGACGGCGAGCGCCGGTACCTCGTTTGGGCTGGGGAGATCTTCACCGGCTGGACCCAGCAGGCCATTGACAATCTCATTGACGGTGCCGTCGCCGCCCACGGCAATGATGACATCATAATCATCCCTGGTAAGCCCCCGGACGATGTCTTCTGCATGTCCTGGGTAATGGGTGAATTTCACCAGCAGGTGCATGCCTTCTACGGCCCGCAGGGTGGGCACGATTTGGCGAAAGAGCCCGTTGGATTGCGAGGTCGAATTGGGGTTGGAAATCATCAGCGCATGCACAACAAACCAGTCTAGTAGTTAAAGCACCCCCAGCACGACTAGGCTGGACGCCCATGAGCGAAAATAACGAGAATACCAATACCCCGAACGTCGAGACCGCTGCCGCATCCCACCCGGAAAACACCTCCGGCGCCCTCAATGGCAATGACGCGGTCAACCAGGCCGCCGAGCAGTGGAAGGACGCGGCCAGCCACAATATTCCCGCCATCGAGCTTGGCGATGTCCCTGTCCCCGCAGATACCGCCAATCTGCGCCAGGGCCCGTCGCTGCACGATGGCCTGCTAGGCCTCCTCCCCCTCGTAGGCGTCTGGCAGGGCGAGGGACAGGCCCACGACACCGATGGCAGCGAATACACCTTTGGCCAGCAGCTAGTCGTTGCCCACGACGGCGAAAATTACCTGACCTTTAGCTCGCGCACCTGGAAGATCGATACTGAGGGCAAGCCACAAGGCCCATCTACCCGCGAGACCGGTTTCTGGCGCATCTCCGCCAAGGATGAAATCGAGGTCACCTACACCTCTTCTACCGGCATCGTGGAAATCTTCTACGGCGAGCCCTTCAACGAGCGCGCTTGGCAGCTCGAATCCGCCTCCACCATGGTCACGGAGACCGGCCCGAAGAACCTGGGCCCCGGCAAGCGCATGTACGGCCTCATGCCCAATAACAACCTGGGTTGGGTAGATGAGCGCATGGTCGATGGTGAGATGCGCCCCTACATGTCCGCCGAGCTCACCCGCATCGCCGGGTAAAGCTAACTAAGCCCCTAGCGCGGCATCGATAAGGCCTCGGATTTCTTCCTCGTTATCCGGGGCTTTTAGCGTTTTTTCATTCAGCTTGGTCACCCGCACCGCCACACGCACGGACGAAACCAGCCACACCGAATCGGACTTTTCCAAGTACTCCACGGTCAACGGCTTGGCCTTGCAGCGGTAGCCGCAGTCCTGGGCATAGTCAAAGAGCGCTGCCTGCGTGGTGCCGGGCAAAATGCCGCGGCCGACGGCGGTGCGCAGCTTCTTCCCCCGCACCGCCACCACGGTGGAGGTAGCTCCCTCTAAGATTTCGCCGGTATCTGGATCCGTTAGGATGAGATCGTCATAGCCCTTGTCCTTGGCCATGCGCAGCATCGCCATCGTCGCGGCGTAGTTGAGCGTCTTGGCCGGTAGCTCTTCAGCCACGTGCCACAGGCGCGGGCTCGTCATGACGGTGACGCCGGTGGAGCGTTGGCGCAGCGGGACATCGCCAAGCGGCTGCACCGTCACCCACGCGGTAGGCACGCCTGTCGCGGCCCGGCCGCGGGTATAGGTCCAGGTGCATTTGGCATCGGCAAGCTCGGTATCGGCGCCGCAATAATCCGCAATTGCCAGCCGGGTCGCCTCTTCCCACTTATTCATCGGCGGCTCCGGCAGGTCGAGCGCCCGCGCCGAATCGCAAAAGCGCTGCGCGTGGCGAGCAAGGTTGGCCGCCTTCCCGTCCCGGACCAACAGCGATTCAAAGATGCCATCGCCGCGGGTCACGGCGGCATCATCGGCATAGACCAGCGGCAGGGAGGGCGAATGCTTGCGCACCGACCCACCAAAAGGTTCCACGACGTAGATGACCGGCTCTTTTCGCGGGGAGGGTTTCATACGCTCGATTATGCCCTACCATCGGTAGATGTGAGTTATTCTTCGCCACTTCTTCAACGCGCCGGTGCCGCCGAGCACCAGGACGCGACTGTGCTCGATGCCCAAGGTGTGGCCTGGCACTATGGCAATCCCCTCGGGGAACAGCGTGCGGCCGAGACCGGGACCATCGCCATCGACCGCTCGCAGCGCCGCGTGCTGCGTGTAAGCGGGGCTGATGCGCCGGGATTTCTTAATAACCTGCTTTCGCAGAAGCTTGACGATGCCCCCTCCGGCTTCTCCGCCGGCGCACTCGACCTGGATATCCAGGGCCACATTTTGCACCACATGGATATCACCCGCGAGGGCGAGGACTTCTACCTCGACCTGCCCGCCGCGCAGTTCGAATCCGCCCAGGACTTTTTTACCAAGATGGTCTTTTGGTCTGAGGTCACGGTCGAGGAAGAAGACATCGCCATCGTGACTTTGCTGGGTGAGACCGATATTCCTACCCCACCCACCGTGGCCTTTTCCCGCGAGGTGCAATGGCCGGGAATCAAGCGCATTGACCTGGGTATTCCTCGCGAAAAATTGGTGGAATCCATGGCTGACCTAGAAGCAGAAGGCGCGCGCTTGGCTGGGCTCATGGCCTTTACTGCCGAGCGCGTGCGCGCCCGCGAACCAGAGCTCGCCGCAGACTTGGATAAGAAATCCATCCCGCACGAGGTTCCGCAATGGATTAGCCGCAGCGATGCCAACCCCGCCCACGTGCACCTGAATAAGGGCTGCTACCGCGGCCAGGAAACCGTCGCCCGCGTGGAAAACTTAGGCCGCTCTCCCCGCCTCTTGGTGCAACTCCACTTGGATGGATCCGCGCCGGAGAGGCCAAATGTGGGCGATGACATTACATTCAATGGACGTAAAGTAGGTCGCATCGGCACCATCGTGGATGACTGCGATTTCGGCCCCATCGCCTTAGGCTTGGTCAAGCGTTCTGCGCTGGATGCAGGCACATTGAATATCGGCGATACCGCGGCGTCCATTGATGCCTCCTCCATCCCCGAAGATGAGGGCCCTAAGGCCGGGCGCGAGGCGGTAAACCGGCTGCGCGGGCGGTAGATTTTCCACTCATCGGGGGGCCGGTGCGGAATTTTTTCGTCACACGCGCTATTGTGTCTTACAGGAAGATACACAATTGACAAGCCGATGGGGCGCCCAAGAATCCCTGGAGCGCCCTACTAGCCCAAGGGGGTCATGCACATGGGACGCGGACGCGCTAAGGCAAAGCAGACCAAAGTTGCACGCCAGCTCAAGTACAACTCACCCGAGATGGATATCGAGTCCCTTCAGCGGGAACTCGCTGCTCAGCAGGAGGGTGACTCCCACGACTACGAAGAGGATGATCCCTACGCCGAGTATGTCGACGAATGGGATGAGGACAAAGACGACGAGCGCTAATCTTCCGCTCGCCGGATAAATCCACAAAAGGCCTTAGGTTTTTAACCTAAGGCCTTCCTCTTGTACCTAGAAGTTGGAATGTTCGCCGTGCATGATAACGCGCGGTTCTTCGCCGTCTGCTTCGCGGACGCTGCCCAGCTCCCACGCATCGATGTGGCGGGCGGTAAGCATGGCCAGCGCGCGGTCGCGGTCCTCCGGGTTGACCACGGCAATCATGCCCACGCCCATGTTGAAGGTCTTTTCCATCTCTGCCAGCTCAACCTTGCCCATGGAAGAAATGAGCTTAAAGATCTGGCCCGGATTCCACGTGGAGCGGTTGACCTCAGCGCTCAGGCCCTCTGGAATAACGCGCTCTAGGTTGCCGGCCAACCCGCCGCCAGTGACGTGGCAGAAGGTGGATACGGAGCATTCCTGCGCCAGTGCTAGGCATTCCTTGGCATAGATGCGGGTGGGTTCCAAAAGCTCCTCGCCTAGCGGGCGGCCGAGCTCTTCCACATAACCATCTAGCGGCATGCCCGCCTGCTCCAGCAGGACGTGGCGCGCGAGCGAATAGCCGTTGGAGTGAAGCCCAGATGAGCCCATGGCGATGAGCACATCGCCCTCGCGCACGTTTTCTGGGCCCAACACGCCATCGGCCTCGACCACGCCGACGGCGGTGGCGGAGACGTCGTATTCGTTCTCCCCCATCATGCCTGGGTGTTCCGCGGTCTCGCCGCCGAGCAGAGCAGCGCCTGCCTGCACGCAGCCCTCTGCAATGCCCTTAACTACCTCGGCTACCTTTTCCGGTACGACCTTGCCCACGGCAATGTAGTCCTGCAGGAAAAGCGGCTCGGCGCCGCAGACGACTAGATCGTCGACGCACATGGCCACCAGATCGATGCCGATGGTGTCGTGCTTATCCATGGCCTGCGCCACGGCGAGCTTGGTGCCCACGCCATCGGAGCCAGCCGCGAGAATCGGTTCTTTGTAATCGCCCAGCTTGAATAGCCCTGCAAAGCCGCCGAGGCCGCCCATGACCTCCGGGCGGGTGGCGCGCTTGGCGTGTGGGGCAAATAGGCTTACCGCGCGGTCGCCTTCTTCGATATTGACGCCGGCTGCGGCGTAGGTGTTGTCACTCATGTTTTTAGAAGTTCCTTAGAAGTTTTTATTCGGTTCCGAGCAGGGTGCGCACGGCATCGGCATTGGGGTTTCCTGCGGGAAGACCCAGGGGATATTCGCCGGAGAAGCAGGCGGTGCACAGCTCGGAGCGGGGCTGCTCGGTGGCGGCGACCATTTCATCGATGGAGACAAAGCCCAAAGAGTCAGCGCCGATGGTCTCGCAGATGGTGGAGCAAATCTCCTCCGGATCATCGGACGGGCTGGCATTGGCAATGAGCTCGCCGGGCGAGGCAAAGTCGATGCCATAAAAGCACGGCCACTTCACCGGCGGGGAGGCGATGCGTACATGGACCTCGGCGGCGCCGGCCTCGCGCAACATGCGGATAAGCGCGTGCTGGGTATTGCCGCGCACGATGGAATCATCCACCACGACGAGCTTCTTGCCGTCGATGACCTCGCGCAACGGGTTGAGCTTTAACCGGATGCCCAGCTGGCGCAGGGTCTGCGTGGGCTGAATAAAGGTGCGGCCCACATACGCGTTTTTCACCAAGCCGTGGGCGAAGGTGATGCCGGATTCGCGGGCGTAGCCCACCGCGGCCGGGTTGCCGGATTCCGGTACGGGGATGACCAGGTCTGCATCCTCAACCGGGTATTCGCGGGCCAGGCGGCGGCCGATCTCCACGCGGGAGGCGTTGACGGAGCGGCCCTTGATATCGCTATCCGGGCGGGCCAAGTACACGTACTCGAAAACGCAGCCGCTGCGCTTGACGGGTGCGAAGTTTTCAGAGCGGATGCCGGCCTCATCAATGGCGACGAGCTCGCCCGGCTCGATTTCGCGAATAAATTGCGCGCCACAGATATCCAGCGCACAGGTTTCAGAGGCAACGACCCAGCCCTTGGCCAGCCGGCCTAGCACCAGCGGGCGCACGCCCTGCGGGTCGCGCGCGGCGTACATGGTGTGGCCATCGGTAAAGGTCAAGCAGAATGCGCCCTTCACCCGTGGCAGGAGCTCGCGGGCGGAGTCGAAGACGGAGGTGGTGTCATCGACGCCATCGGCAAGCAGCATGGACAAACACATCGAGTCAGAAACCGATTCCTCGTGCGGCTTAATCAGGCCGCGCTCGACGGCCTCTGCGCGCAGCTCGAGGTAATTGACTAGGTTGCCGTTGTGGCCCAAAGCAATGTCCACGCCCGTCGAGGAGGTGGAAAACATCGGCTGCACGTTGGACCATTCCTTGCCGCCGGCCGTGGAATAGCGCGTGTGGCCCACCGCCACGTTGCCGGTTAAGGCAGAAAGGGTCGATTCATCGAAAATATTGGCCACCAGGCCCATGTCTTTGAAGACGACGATGCGGTCATCATCGCCCACCGCAATGCCGGCGGCTTCTTGGCCGCGGTGCTGGAGAGCAAAAAGGCCAAAGTAGGTAAGTTTGGAGACTTCCTCCCCGGGAGCCCAGACGCCAAAGACGCCACACTCTTCGCGGGGTTCCTCCTCGTTACGATCGTCAAGGTCAGTGATACTAGGAGTATGTACTTCTACCACGGCGTTTATATTAGCGCGTTGGGCCGTCGAAAACTAACGGAATGATGGGCAGCCACTGCGCAATCTCCCCTGAACGCGACCCGGAAGCATCGATGCGACCTGTGTTTTTGACCTCGTCCCAGTCCGTGACACCGGTGGCCAAACGCAGCCAAGTCTCCGCATCCATTTCCACCACATTGGGTGGGGTGCCGCGCGTATGACGAGGGCCTTCAATGCACTGCACCGCAACAAATGGGGGTACGCGCAGCTCCACCGAGTGCCCCGGCGCGTCGGCCTCGAGGGTGCGGGCGGTGCGACGGACGGCATCGGCAAGCAGGGCCCTGCCTGGCTTTTGTTGCCCGTCCGGGTCCTGAATCCAATCCTTGATGGCGATGACTGCCGCGCGCGTGGCGGCGGGATCTACGGGTTTAGGCATAGCCACAGCATAGCTACTGTTATCTTATTGTTTATGTCACCTACTGACGCTGCTACGGAAACCCAAAAGTCCCCTACCCTTACGCTGCGCTTTATGGCATCGCCAACCGATGTCACCATGGCCGGCGCCCCTGGTATCAATGGCGGGCGTGTGCTGGAGTGGATCGATAAGGCCGCCTACGCCTGCGCCGTGCAGTGGTCCGGGCAGTACTGCGTGACCGCCTATGTGGGCCATATCCACTTCACCCGGCCCATTCCCTCCGGGCACATCGTGGAGGTGCGCTCGCGCATCGCGATGACCGGCCGGTCTTCCATGCACATCATCAACGAGGTGCTTTCTGCCGATCCCCGCGAGGGCATTTTCACCCGCGCCTGCGATTGCCTGGTCATCTTTGTGGCCAAGGACCCCGAAAGCGATAAGACCACCCCGGTTCCCACCTTCGTGCCCGATACCGATGAGCACCTGCGCGTGGCCGAGGCCGCGAAATCTCGCATCGAGCTGCGCAAGGCCATCGAGCTCGAGATGGACAAGCAGACCTACGATGGGCCTTCCGATGCCCCACGCATGGTCAATCGCTTTTTAGCCAAGCCCACCGACGTCAACTGGGGCGGCAAGGTGCACGGCGGCACCGCGATGCAGTGGATCGATGAGGCCGGCACCGCCTGCACCATGGAGTGGTCCGGCGAGCGCACCGTGGCAGTCTATGCCGGTGGCATCCGCTTTTATAAGCCCATTTCCATCGGCGATCTCATTGAGGTCGATGCCCGCATGATGCGCACGGACCGCCGCTCCATGCAGATGTCCATCCACGTTCGCGCCGGCGATCCCCGCGGCGGCCGCGATAATCTCAAGACCGCCATCCACGCGACCGTGGCCTATATTGCCCTGGATCGCGACGGACAGCCGCTAACCGCGCGCACCTTCACCCCACAGACGGAAGAAGATATCCGCCTGGCTGAGCACGCCAATATCTTGCGCGAGCTGCGCGGCGAATATTCCCCGAAGCCGCTCATCGTGGCCCCGCACTACCAGCACGTGGATTAAATTTTCAGCACAATTTCTTTTGCGCGGCGCCCGCGCATCAGCGTGGTATTAAATTGGTTACTGAGACCACGCTAGAGAAATGAGTTGATATGTCTAACCCACGCCTGCGCCGCAGGGTGCAGTACTCCGCCGCATTAGTTGCCTCCGCGCTGCTGCTGGCCTCCTGCCAGAACCCGGCCAACCAGGAGGATAAAGATGAGGCTTCGGCTACGCCGACGACTACCTCTTCTTCTACTTCCGCGGAAAAGACCTCAGAAGCATCTTCCACGGCATCGAGTTCTAGTTCCGCTACCAGCTCCAGTAGCGCCAGCAGCTCCGCCACAAGCTCTTCCACCACTTCCGTCAAGTCGAGCGGCTCCCACGCCAAGCAGCGCTCCGAAATCGAGGGGCATGTGGTGGTGCTTTCTACCGGCGGCACCATCGCCAGCACCCACGATGACAAGGGCGCGGTGGTGCCCACCGTAAAGGGCTCTGATTTGGTGGACCCGCTGTACTCCGAGTTCGACAAAGACAAGCTGGAGCTTGAGGTCAAAGACATTGCCAACCTGGATTCTTCTGCGATGACCTTGGCCGATACCGATAAAATCATCACCTCCGTACAGGAGCAGCTAGAGCGCGATGACGTCGATGGCGTCATCGTCACCCACGGCACCGATTCCATGGAAGAGACCGCCATTGCGCTCGATACTTTCCACGACAGCGATAAACCCGTCGTACTCACCGGCGCAATGCGCCCGTTCGATGACGATGATCCAGACGGCCCAGAAAACCTCGCTACCGCGGTAGAGACCGTCACCAACTCGGACTATGCCGGCCACGGCGCATTCATCGCCTTTGGCGGCAAGGTGATCCCCGCCCGCGGCGCGTTTAAATCTGATACGGAAAAGGCCGATGGCTTTGCTACCAATAGCCAGGAGAAATTCCCAGAACGCCCCGAGCCGCTGAAGTACGCTCCGCTTGGCGATGTCCGCGTGGACATCATCGCCGCCTATCCCGGCGCCCCAGCGGATCTCATTGAGCAATCCTTGGCCAAGGGCGCGCAGGCCATCGTCATAGAGGGCATGGGTTCAGGAAATATCGGCCCCGATCTGGCTACTGCCGCCATGGAAGCCGCCAAGTCCGTTCCCGTCGTGCTCACTACCCGCGTGGATCACGGACCCGTCGAGGGTATCTACGGCGGCGCCGGTGGCGGTGCCACGCTTGCCGATGCCGGCGTCATCCCCTCCGGCAACCTCCGCGCACCCCAGGCCCGCATGCTGCTCGCAGCCGCAGTTGCCACGGGAACGGATGCACAGAGGCTCTTTCCCACTGCAGAATGAGGCCGTATACTTTAGCGCGACGCTGAAAGGAGGAGAGCATGGCTGAAATTTTTGACGTTGGGCAGTACATAACTGAGCGCATTCCCAACGTGGACAAGCTCAAGCTGTACAAGCTGTGCTACTTCTCCCAAGGCTGGCATCTGGCGTGGACGGGCCGACCATTATTCCAAGCGGAGTTTCAAGCGTGGCGGCACGGCCCTGTTTCCCGTGAGCTGCACATTCAAACCTGGCAGGTAGCGGGGGCTGAAAACCCCTGGCCAGTGCCCTATGTTCCCGGTGGTCAGTCCGACAATCTCAGCACATACGAACGTGAAGTAGTAGATAGCATCATTGCGTTTTACGGCGGAGTTGAATCGACCCGGCTTCCCGATTTGAGCCACGGCCTTGCCTGGAACGAAATCCTCCAAGAGTTCTCCCAGGCGATGATCTCCGGCGCGCCCACCCCGCGACCTCCGCTACAACCAGCAGAAGTTCTTTTGCCTAATGTTGACCTCGACGGAGACGTGGATGAACACTTAGCCTCGCCGCAGGCCAAGGAAATCGAACAAGACTGGTGGGAGACTTTCCGGATTCTCGCTGACCGTTAACCAGACGGGTTTGCGGCAAGGATTGATCATCCTGGCTCATGCCGTCCAGTTCAAGAACAGGACACTTGCGACCTAGGCAGCGCCAACGACCACTTGCCATACCGCCACGAGGTGCACCACTGCCGCCGCGATGGTCGCGGTGTGGAAGTGCTCGTGATAGCCGTAGTAGCGCGCATTGCGCCCAGGCCACTTAAAGCCATAGACCAGCGCACCTACGGAGTAAACCACGCCGCCGGCCAGCAATAGCCAGACCACTGCTGCGCCGGCATCACTCCACAGCGTGGGTAGTAGCGGCAGCACCAACCAGCCCAGCGCTAGGTACACCACAACATCGAGCCACCGCGGGTGCTCAATCCACACTAGGTTCAAAATCACGCCCAAGATCGCGCCCGCCCACGCAATGGCGAGCATCCATGCTGCCTGCGCTGGGGATAACGCAATCAAACACAACGGGGTGTATGTGGCGGCAATGAATACCGCAATCGTGGCGTGGTCCGCCCGCCGCCACCATTGCACCGCTCGGGGGCTAGGCCACGGATAGCGGTGGTACAGCGCCGAGACGCCAAAAAGCCCTACCAATCCTAGGCCATAGACGGTAACGCCTAGACCCTGCCACCAGTGCAGCGTCATCCACGCATACGTGATGAGAACGGTGGAGGCGATCACCGATAGCAACGCCGCCAGCGCATGACCCCATCCACGGGTCAGCGGCCGCTCGCCGCGATCCGCCATCCAATAGGTGCGCTGCACCAAGCCTTCTTTCAAGGGATGCTCCCCCACCTCTTTTGTTCCTTCAGCATGTATCTGAGCCACAGCGATACTTCTTTCTCCCACCAGAGCTAAGTTACGTTACCGTAAGTCTACTGAGGGGAGTAAAGAGCTTCAAGGAAAAGGAGAATCTAATCCTTTTCGCCAGAATCCATCCCATCTACGATCCGCACGGTTTCCATCGCCACGCGCGTGACCTTGCCAATCAAATCGACGATATAACGTGGGTTACCCACCTCATCGGCCCAATCATTCGGGTCATTCACAATTCCGGAAGCCTTGTCCTTCTTCACCTGGTACCGGTCAATCAACCACGCCACCGCAGAGCGCGAGCCCAGCATGTACTTATCCGCTTCCGCTGGAATACCAGAAATGGTCACCTGCTGGTTGTAGATCAGCTTCGTCACGTCGTTGACGTTCTTGCCCGTTTCCAGATCCTTGCGCTTGGCCCACTTCATCTTGTGCACACGCCAGGTCTCCCGGTCGGACTCATCACCTTTGATCTGAATATCCAGCGGCCACGGTTCCACGGACTCATAATCCACGTGCAGTGCCATCAGTTCCTTGCCAGCCGCAGCAAACTTATCGAACTCCGCACGCGAGGATGGCGTCTCAATATGCGGCAGCATCTTCTTCAAATCCGCCTCATACTTCGTACGGTAAACGGGGTCATGTAGTTTGCCATAGACGAAGTGAAAGACGTCATCACCAGATACATCACTGCCCAGTGCATCTCGGTAAATCTGCTTAATCCCATCCGTGATGTTATCCACGCGCACATACCCGTCAACGACCTCGCCAATCTGCCCGTAGACACTGGGCTCGTTTTGCTTGACGACGTTCCCTTCACCGAACAGACCACCGTCCTCGACGTCAACTGAAGCCCAAGTGAAGCGTGGGAAAAATTGGGATCCTTCAGAACCATAAAAGTTCAGGTCGGGTATCTGGTCAACGGCGAAAACGGTAAATGGTTTGCTTGCACCGACGGTCGGCTGTAAGAACCCAATGTTGGAGTGATTCGGTGTCGGGAAAATTGAGGGGAGCTGATATCTACGGTGATTCAACTGCTCATCAAAATATACTTTTTGTTGGCAAAAAGGTCGGTACAAACTCTTCGTATGGTATCCAGTTTTATTTACCTCGAGTCTACGGTCAAGCTGAGATTGAAGACTGGATGACCATTTACTTCGAGTCGGATCTACAAACCAAGGTTCGCTGTTTAGAAATTCTTTCGCACTTTGACCTGACTGAATCGATTCAAGAGCTTTGTTATACGTCGCTTTTAAAGTAGAGACAGTTTCACTCAGAGTATCTTCCGAGAATGAATACACCCAAGCATCTCTGTTTGTCTGCAATCCCGCAGAATATTTTTCAAATACAGTTGTAGAATTACCGTTTTTCTCTCCTATAACTGGCCAAGTTTCAAACTCCTCTGACCGTTGGTTTAGCCAATCACCCTCTTTATTCGGCTCGATCGATTGCCAACTAAGGTTTTCGATAGATGCACTTGTAATTGCGTCTAACTTGTCACCCTTAGAGGAATTGTCCGGTAATTCGGCATAGTGTAAGTCAAATGATTGCTTGGACTCATCTTTAACCCCCACGGCAATCGAAACTCCGACCCGAATGTCAAAAACATTTCCTCCTTCACGTTTTGCTTGGTCACCGGAGGTACGCGAATTACCTCGAAGATTATAGATGTAGAGGTCAGTGAAATCTTCCGCCATCGATAAGCGGACACCAGCACCGGTGTTACCGTCAATCCACCCATTATTCGTTACAAAAGCCACGATTCCTTGGTCACCGATGCGATCGGTGGCCCATCGGAAAGCACGCAGATAGGAGTCATACAAGGAGTTCTTATTCGTGGCCGTGGACTTGGCCGCGTAGGTATCCGCGATGCGTTTATCCAGGCTCGGGTACTTCTGATTGGCATTGAGGTCGTTCGCGGATTTTTGGCCGGCAGAATACGGCGGGTTGCCAATCACGACGTTGATGGGCGCGTTCTTCTGGCGCTCGATGGTGGCGTTATTTTCGCGGAAGATGTTGAGGTCTGGAATATCACCTTCTTCGTGGACCTGGAAGGTATCGGCAAGCGCGATATTCGTAAACGGTACGTATTCCGGTGCCGGCTCATCGTCGCGCTGCGCGGCCTCCTCACGCAGGGCGTTGTAGGTGGTCTCGATATTGACGGCAGAGACGTAGTACGCCAGCAGCATGATTTCGGTGGCGAATAGCTCATTGGCATATTTGCGCGCAAAGTCTTCCGGCTTGATGAGGCCAGACTGCAGCAGGCGCACCATGAATGTCGAAGTACCGGCGAAGGGATCGAGGATGCTCACGCCTTCATCGCTAAGCCCCTTGCCAAAGTGCTTGCGGGAGACCTCATCGGCTGCACGCAGGATGAAGTCCACGATTTCCACCGGGGTGTAGACAATGCCGAGGGCCTCTGCCTGTTTCTTGAAGGCCTTGCGGAAGAAGCGCTCATACAGCTCCTTAATTACCTGCTGCTTACCGGAAGCAGAGGTCACTTCAGAAGCACGCACGCGCACGGATTCGTAGAACTTCTCCAGGGATTCGGTCTCAGTGTCTAGGTTGGCCTTGGATAGGGCTGCCACCATCTTCTCCATGACTTGGGCTACCGGGTTGTGAGTAATGAAGTCATGGTTTTCAAAGAGGGCGTTGAACACCGGTGCAGTAATCAGGTGTTGCGAGAGCATAGAGATGGCATCATCAGCCGAAATGCCATCGTTCAAGTTATTGCGCAGGCCCTCAACAAACTCATCGAATTCTTGGCGCAGGTCCTCATCTGCATTTTCTACCAGTGCGGTAATGCGGGTGATTTGGTTTTCTGCAATAGTGGCAACGTCATCGGCCCAGTCCTCCCAATAGGTGCGGGTTCCGACCTTATCCACCAGCTTGGTGTAGATGGCCTCTTGCCATTGCTCCAAAGAGAACAAGGCAATCTGCTGGGTCATTGCGGAAGAATCCTCAAAAGCCTCAGTGGACTTGGTGCGTTCTGCATCCTCCAGCTTTTCTTTATCGCTTTTCTCCTTGTCACCCGGGACATGGTTGACATCAATGGGTAGTTCTTCTTGTGCGTTGGCTCCATTGAGCGCGATGGAATTGATCTTGGCGTTAAAGCGATCATCGTGTGCACGCAGCGCGTTAAGGATCTGCCAGACCACCTTGAAGCGCTGGTTATCATTGAGCGCCTCCGAGGGCGAGACATCTTGCGCGACGGCAACCGGCAAGATGATGTAGCCATAGTCCTTGCCCGCAGATTTACGCATCACGCGGCCCACGGATTGGACCACATCAACCATGGAATTGCGCGGGTTGAAAAAGATCACCGAGTCCAGCGCCGGTACATCCACGCCTTCCGAAAGGCACCGCGCGTTGGTAAGTATCCGGGCTTCGTTTTCTGCAGCGGGCGATTCAATCCAGGACAGTTTGGTGCCGCGCTCCATGGCGTTCATGCCGCCATCGACGTGCTGGGCAGCAACTTGGAGATCAACGTTGGTCAAGGAGACATCATTCAACGCCGCCTTATCCTTCAGTAGCTCCTGGTGAGTCCTAATCAGGGAAGGAAAGCTTTCCGCAATCTGGGTAGAGGTCTTAATATCCTTAGCAAAGGCCACCGCGCGCTGCATGGGGTTGGCGTTTTCATCGAATCCACCCTTCTTTCCTTGCAGCTCACCGGAGCGCTTGGCCAGGCCATTCCACGCACCAATCATCGCGGAGGCGAGCGAGAGGTTGATCTGATTGTCTTCGCTATGGGCCATGGCGTTGGCAGCCACGGATTCATCGACGGTCATGACCAAGACCTTGTAATCCGTAAGCAGGCCCTTATCCACGGCCTCGCCAAAGCCCAGCCGGTAGAACTCGGGGCCATAAATACCCTCATCGTCCATAGAGGTCAGCTCAGCAGAGTGCTCGGCGGCCTTGCCTTTCACGGCGTCATCGAAAAGCCGCGGCGTTGCAGTCATGTACAAACGCTTGGCAGCCTTGATGTAGTCCGCATCATGCACGCGCACGAAGTTGCTGGAGTCCTCGCCGGCCAGGGTGATGCCGGTGGTGCGGTGGGCCTCATCACAAATGACGAGGTCAAACTCATCTAGGCCGTGCTGCTGTGCCTCGTGCACTGCCGGCAAGGATTGATAGGTGGAAAAGACAATACTGAGCCCCTTGGCGCGTTTTCCAGACTCAAAACGCCGCGCAATATCCGCGCCATCAGTAGAGACGGGAACTTCCAGGTCATAAACCGCAATGTCTTCGGCCTTCTTGGATACCTTCGAGTCCGAGCACACCGCGAAGGCGCGCATATCGAGGCGCCCTTGCGCCGTCCATTCCTTCAGCGTCTGCGAAAGCAGCGAGATAGAAGGAACCAGGAACAGGATGCGCGCCTTGCCTCCCCTATCTTCGGCCACGCGCTCTGCGAGGCGCAGCGCAGTAAACGTCTTGCCGGTACCGCAGGCCATGATGAGCTTGCCGCGGTCATGCGTCTGAAATCCCTCGATGGCCTTGTCGATGGCCGTTTGCTGGTGCGGGCGCGGCTCAAAGGTCTTGCGCTGCGAGAGGTTGATTTGAATTTTTTTATCCTGCACCTCGGAGCCTGGGAAGGCGACGTCCCAGTTAATGGGCGATTCCGCGATGGCAGAAATACCAATGCGGCTGGTGGGGATAATCTGGTTGGCCAATGCTTCCTCGGCGTGCGACGACCAGTGATCCGTTGTGGAAATGATCATCCGGCTGCCGAAGTGCTCGCGGCCATGTTCCGTTTCAAAGGAATGTCCCGAGGCCTCAAAGAAGGAATCCAAGTGCGACTTCTGGATGCGCGCGGTGGACGCATAGAACTTGCACTGGATAGCGGTCCACGTCCCGTCATCGCGGCGGCGAGCTACCAAATCAATCCCGGTATCGGCTTTGCCGCCGTTATAGCGCCAGTCAGTCCACCGGCTGACCTCATCAAACTGTGCTTTGAGAGTGGGATCAGTCTGAAAATAGTTGACCATCAGCTTTTCAAAAGCGATGCCATACTTCGCCTTTGGTTGGTTTTCGCGCAGCTGTTCCAGGACCTCAGAGAACTTTGACATAGGAACATTATGCCTGAGGGTGCTTCAGGTTTCCTTCGTTATTGCTGCATTTCGCTAGCTGTAGCCCGATGAAATGGCTTACTCAAGTGGTCAGCCCCGTTTACATAGGGAAATGATTGCCCCGGGTTGGATATATCTTGAGTCTTTACGCGTTTTAGTCCTTGCGCCCGTCCGCATAGTCCACAAGGAAGCGCAAAAAATGTTGGGCCGGATCAGAAAGACGATTCTGCGCACTCCACACCACCCGTAGCGGCCGGTCAAAGCTGATTCCCACCACCGGAACCTCTACGTATTCTCCTGTAGCGAGCTGTGACGCCACCGCTCTCCGCGCGATAACCCCCGGCGCACCCAGAGCTCCTATCGCAGTACGTTGAGCTCCCAGAGACCCGAACTCCCCTGCCGGCGGGGCGAGCACTCCCAGAACATCCGCCACCACCTCTCGTGTGCCGCTTCCCTGTTCACGCAGCACCAAGGGCGTAGATTGCAGCTCCTCCTTCGTCACTGGAGATACCTTCGTTTCCAATGTTGGTGCTGACGTTGATGCTGACGGGGTCACTGGCTGATTGTGGTTGCGCGGCTTCGCCCAGCGATGTTCTGCGGGGACAACAACCACGAGTTCATCGTGCCCGACCACACGCTCGTGCAGTTCGTGGGCCACCCAGTGGCCTTCAATAATCGCTAGTTCTGCCTGTCCTTGAACCACGTGGCGCTGCGCCTCCCGGCTGTTGAGCTGACGCATGTACAGATAAGTATGTGGGTGAGCGCGTTGGTAGGCCGCGGCCCAGCGGGGGTAGTCCACTTCGGCCACAGTATGAGAAACCACCAAGTTAATGTCTTCGGTGACCCCAACCCCAACGGCTGTTTCGAGGCCACGCGCGCATTCGTTCAGGGCGCCTTCTAGTCCCTCGAGTACACGGACGACTTGGCTGCCCACTTCTGTGACGGAACTACCCGCGGCTCCGCGCCAAAAAATGCGATTATTGAGGCGTTTTTCAAACTTGGCGATGCGCGTACTAACCGTTTGTTGGGAGACATTCAGATGTTTCGCAGCCTGGTTCATACCCCCATATCGAGCTACAGCAAGGACGGCATCAACTGTGAAAGCATCGGGAACGTAGCTGCGTCGAACGGGAGAGAATCCATCGTTACCATCTTCTCGTGAGGGGTACATTCATTTATTGTAACCCCGTTCGGATTATACGCTCTCCCGCACACATCAAGCAGTGCCTAGCCTGAAGAATATGTTAAAGATTCGCAATGAGATAGAGCTCCCTCCGCTAGGACCTGGCTGGGCCGGAGCAGTAATGGGACTCGGAATCTCCTCGTCTCTCATCGATGCTCACCTGAGCCCAATCCTGGGCCGCCTTCCAGCAGAAATCATGCTCGGCGTTGCAACGCTTGTCTTCTTGGCGTTCACAGCGGGATTTATTAAGCACCGCACTCCGGGATTCAACTCCAGCGACATGCCTGCATGGGGCATGGTCTCCATGGGCATCCTCGCTTTGGGTAGTGCCTACTCACTTATCTTTGACGCCTGGTTGATTCACACCGTGTGTTGGGCGGTAGGAACAATCCTGAGCGTCATTACCTGTTTAAAATATCTCAAGTTTCTTTTCTCCGACCGCCCTTCTAACCCCGCTTTTACCTGGGGATTACCCCTTGTTGCCCCCATGGTTTCCGCAACCTCGTCGGCGCAATTAGTACCGCATGCTGGTGAATGGGGCTCGGTCATCCACGGCATCGGCGTGTTCTGCTTCGTAGTGGCTTGGGTGACAGGACTGCCGACGTTTGCCGTCGTTTACCTGCGCACCTTTCCCAAGGTTCCCATTAGCTTCGCTGCCACCGCTTGGATCCCGATGGGGTTGGTCGGCCAGTCCACCGCCGCAGCACAGCTACTCGCCGGTGACCAATGGCATTTCCGCGCCATGGTCTATGGTGTAGCGATGCTGGGCTTGGGCGTGCCGCTGAGCATCTACGCTTTGGCCAAGCACTGGGGTACCGCCCTAGGAAATACCCCAATGTCCTATAACCCCAGCTGGTGGGCCAGTACCTTCCCCGTGGGCACGTGCTGCCTCGGCACCCATACCCTATCCACACAGCCCGCGGCGCTCGCGTGGGGTCTGGGCTGGATGGATACCGTGAGCGCCGCTCTGCTGGTTCTGCTCCTCCTTCACGTCACTTGGGCTGCCTTCGGAGCCATCAAAACCGTTTCCGAGCATTTCAAGGTCAGCCAAATGAGCCACGCATAACTTCAGGGTCTTCGGGTACTTAAGAACCTTGCGGATCGTGCTCGGCGAAGAACTGGGGCATCGCCTGGAGCAAGTGCTGGTTCCAGACTCCGTGAGCGCTAAGCGCCGATGCGTGGTCAGCGTGTGGGCGCACGTACTCGCTCAGGTCGATATTCTTTTCATGCGCTATGCGGCGAAAATCGTCATAGCTTTCCGGCGGGACGAGGCGATCGTTATCGCTACGGACAATCTTGATGGGTGGCATGTCCGAAGTAAGGTGCGTCGCCGAGGTAACAAAATCTGCACGGTCGGGATATTCCTCCGGCGTTCCACCCAGGTATTTCTGCACGGTATCGCGGGAGCCTGGCGCGGCATAGGCATCGTCGGAGTCATAGATGTGGCGGACATCGAGGGCCGGTGAATCCGCATACACGGCGCGGGGAACGGCCGGTGTGCCGGGGCAATCGGCGGAAGGTAGGTGGTTGGGGTGCGCGGCGGCATCGGCAGTCGCATTCAGCACCAACTGGCCGCCCGCAGATTCGCCGTACATAAAGAAGCGCTCCGGGTCGCCGTCATAATCCGCCGCGTGGGCATTGACCCAATTCATCGCGCAGCCCACCTGCCCTGCTGCCACCTTCCACGTGGGCTGATCCAAGCTGGACAGCGTGTAATCGATGGATAATACGAGGTAGCCACGCTGCGCCATCTGACGCATATTAAATGCCTGGGAGCGCTTGTTCATCTGATCCCAGCCGCCGCCGTGGACATACATCATCACCGGGTGGATGCCGCCATCATTGGGCTCATAGATATCCATGTCCAGGTCCTCGTCATGGAAGGAATCGTAGGCCACGGTGTGATCAGGGCCCTCGTCGGTGCTTTCCACACCAGCCCAGCTCAACGCGGCGCGAATATCCACGTCGGTCCCCTGCTCCTTCGCAGCATGAATCTGCGTCCCAAAAAGCGTTATGCCTGCAATGAGCGCAACCGCCGCGAACGCGCCTGGCACGTAAAAGCTGCGGGAGGCGAACCTTCCTAGTACCGCTAGGACCAGAAGGATAAGGGAAAAGATAACCACCGGCCCGACATACTGCGGGCCAATAAGCGCACCCGCGCCCCAATACGGAATATGCGGCGTAAACGGCGCCACCGCAAGCCACAACGCTAGGAAAGCTACAAGCGCAAGCGGGGCGGACAGCAGCCGGGCAACGATCTTCATACCGGCAACGGTAGTCCTCGCTTCTGGGAATGCGTGGTGATGATTCTGCTTTTAGTAAGAGGATCGGCGTCACGCCCACAGCCTGGCTAACTTGAACCAGACGAATAAAGTGGGAAAGAAATGAATAATCTCCGATTCAAAAGGGTCAAGTCCCATAAATTGGGACTCGGCCAAATGTGTAAGGGCACGACGATGTTTTCGAAGTACCATAGCGATGCTCTCGCGGACGAGATATTCACCTACATACACACGATTTTAGCTCCACAAAGTTCTATGCCACATGCAGGAGACTAAATACTAATATTAAGTTTTCTTAAGAAATCAATACCCTCCAAACACTCGACGTCAAAGTGCTGTGCTACATCCGGAATCTTCACTCGTGCTTTTCCATTTGGAGCGGGTTTCTCGTTGGTCACAATCTTCGCTTTATGCCGATACGCGGAGGCAACTAACCAAGAATCTGCAGCATCCAAAAATATATTTACTGCGTTTGGTTTGTATTTAGGCTCGCGCTCCGTACTGACCCAACGTGTCATTTCTTCATAAACTAGGATCTCTGCCTCATCAGGAGATAACCGCTGACTGGGACGGACAAGGTTTTCATACCACGCAAAGCGAGGATGCCCCCAGTTCTTCATTTCTTCGTGGACCTCATCATGGAAGTAAATACCCGGAACAAAAAGCTTCATCTCAAGCTCTTTCCACAGGCTGGGGAATATGTCTTCTGGATAAGTAGTCGTTAACTCACCAAGAGGTCAAGTCCGTTTGAGTGGTGTTTCTACCTTTCGATAGAGCATGCAGTGTGATGGTGTCAGGGGCCAGCACGTGC
>NZ_JBEHFM010000018.1:0-38577 GCF_040225675.1 Corynebacterium sp. KPL2680 | reverse complement strand
ATAAGGTTGCTGAGCACAAGGACATCGATGATGCGGATCAGACGGTAACGTCTAAGAAGGATGAGAAGCCTGAGAAGTCTGATAGGAATCCGGAGATTTCTACTCAGGCTGAGTTTGCCGGAGATGCTGATCAGGTTGTTGCTGGTGCTAAGGTGACCGATACCGTTGAGTACAAGGACTTGGTCCCAGGGAAGAAGTACACCCTGAATGCGGAATTGGTTAATAAGGCAGACAAGTCTGTGGTTGGTAAGGGTGAGAAGACCTTTACTCCGCAGGAGTCGGCTGGCAAGGTTGATGTTGAGATCACTGTTGATAGTGATGTGACGGAGCCGGTTGAGGCTGCGGTTGCTTTTGAGGAGTTGACTTCTACTGAGGTTGATGCCAAGGGTGAGGAGACTCCGGATGCTGAGAAGCCGAATAAGGTTGCTGAGCACAAGGACATCGATGATGCGGATCAGACGGTAACGTCTAAGAAGGATGAGAAGCCTGAGAAGGACAACAAGCCTTCGGAGACGTCTACGCCAATGACTTCGACGAGTAGCTCCAAGCCAAGTACTTCGGAGTCCAAGAGCTCTGAACCAAAGAAGGAGACTACGTCCGAATCTAAGCCTTCGGAGCCGTCCGAAACGAAGACGTCTTCTTCGAAGACCTCGGCCAACGCTAAGCCTTCTACGAGCACATCTTCTGAGAAGTCGAAGGAGCCTCGCCCGACCGAGGTGCAGGGGCAGGAGCCTGGTGACAGCCCAGAGCCAAAGATCACGACGGATGCTGATTTTGCTGAAGGTTCGCACGTTGTCGTTGCTGGCGCCAAGATTGTTGATGAGGTTTCCTATGAGGGCTTGGTTCCTGGTAAGGAATACACTCTGAAGGCTGAGCTTATTTCCAAGAAGGATGAGAAGACTGTTCTGGGTACCGGTGAGAAGACCTTTACCCCAGAGAAGTCTGCTGGCAAGGTTGATGTTGAAATCACTGTTCATGATGATGTGACGGAGCCGGTTGAGGCTGCGGTTGCCTTTGAGGAGTTGACCTCTGTTGAGGTTGATGCCAAGGGTGAGGAGACTCCGGATGTAACTCCGGAAAAGCCGAACCACATTGCTGAGCACAAGGACATCAATGATGATGACCAGACGGTAACGTCTAAGAAGGACGAAAAGCCGGAGTCTAAGCCTAAGGAAAAGGCTGAAGGCCAGAGTGAGCGCCCGAGCGTCAAGGTGAAGGAGCAGGATGCTCCGGCACAGGCTGACAAGGGTACTGGTAAGGTCGAGCAGCATGTCGATATAACGAACCACGTGCCTGGCAAGACTGGTAAGCCATTGCCGTCGGATGCAAAACGTACCGAGATTAAGTCCGTGCCATCTGGTGCGACCGAACTTGAACCAGGTATGCAAACCTACATTAAGTAGTGTGAACGTACTGGTTAGGTAGCAGGCTATAGCGCCTGGGTACAAAGTTTCCCCCTTCAGGGTGTCCCCGTACACGCTGGAGGGGGAAAACCATTTTATGAACCATTGAGAAAACTAAGTGAGGAGACTAGGTAATGTCTGAGGAAACAGGCCGCGAGGAATCCCTAAGCCGAGGTAAGAAGGTTGGTTTTATCGCGCTGGTAGTGGCGGTAATTGTGCTGCTGTTCCTGCTGGTTCTTAATTTCACCACTGGTGAGGGAGGCAATGAGGCTGAGCAGGGATCACAGAGTGGATCGGCTGTAGATACTTCTGCGGGGAAAAACCCGGAAGCTAAGGGTGATGCGTTCGTCGATGAGTCTGGCGCACAGGAGCATGAATTTGAAACGGCTCCGGGTCAATTTCATGGTTTCGCAGCGATGTCCGTGGGCATCGATGGCCAGTACGCTGCTGTGGATCCGGTGCAGGTGACTGACCGGGGTGTGCTGTTGCCGCCACATGATGTCACCCGTTTGGGTTGGTATTCTGCTTCCGCTGTTCCTGGTGATGCCGGTAATGTCGGTTCTAGTGTGATTACCGGCCACGTGAATTACCAGGGTCAGGGTACTGGCTACGCGGAAAAATTTACCCGGTTGCAACTAAACCAGGAATTCACCGTGGTTATCGATGGTGAGGAGCGTGTCTTTCGCGTGACGGAAAAGCCGTACCGTTTGCCTAAGGGTGGGGATTTCCCGGACGTGGTCAATGACACGGACGGCACGAATCGCCTCGTTCTTATCACCTGTGGTGGCAAGTTTATCGGCGGTGCGCTGGGGTATGAGGACAACATCATTACCGTGGCAGAGCCAGTCGATGCCCCGGTTCCACCAGAGGCACCCCAGGCCTAGCGGTCCGCTCTAGAGCCCAACGAGCGCCCGGTTCGAGGATGAAAATCCTTGGCCGGGCGCTTGCGTTTATGCACTTCACGCATGTGCGTCCGGGCTGCGGCGGGCATCTATGAAATACTTTGGGGAAGTATCTGCTGCTCGGAGCGGAATCAAAGGAGCAAAGTCATGGATATTCCAGGCAAAATCGCCGGTCATATCGGCACGCCGCTGACGGGCAATGCCACGAAGGTATTGCTGCTCGGCGCGGGCGAGTTGGGAAAGCAGCTGGCTATTTCCTTCCAGTCCCTGGGCCTTGAGGTGCACGCGGTGGATAAGTACCAGGGGGCGCCGGCGCACCAAGTGGCGCACTATAGCTATATCGCGGATATAACTGACTCCGCGGAGGTATCAGAATTGGTGCAGCAGATTCAGCCGCACTACGTGGTGCCGGAGGTGGAAATCGTTGCGGTGGAGGCCCTGGAGCAGGTTGAGCAGTCCACCGATGCCGTCGTCGTGCCCACGGCGCGCGCCTGCGCGCTCACCCAAGACCGCGAGCGGGTGCGCGCGGTGGCAGAAGATATTGGATTGCCGACCTCGGCCTACCGCTTTGCCTCCTCTGTGGAGGAGCTGGAAGAAGCGGCGACGGAGCTGGGGTTTCCGTGCATCGTAAAGCCGGACGTGTCCACCTCGGGCAAAGGCCACATGCTGGCGCGGGATGTAGAAGACGTGCGCGAGGCGTGGGAAACAGTGCGCCGCGTTTCTTCGGATTCGCAGCGCGTGGTGGCGGAGCGCTTCGTGGATTTTGACCTCGAGGTCACGCTGCTGGCCATCCGGTCCATCGATCCGGCCACGGGCAAGCTGGCCACGTGGTTCAGCGAGCCCATTGGTCACCGCCACGAGAAGGGCGATTTGATCGAAGAATGGCAGCCTACCGGCATGAGCGAGATTGCGCTGGAGAACGCGCGGTCGGTTGCGGCGCGCATCTCCAATGAGTTGGGCGGGCGCGGCGTGTACGGCGTGGAGCTTTTCGTCGCCGGCGATGATGTTTACTTTTCCTCGGTCTCCCCGCGGCCTTCGGATACGGCGATGCTTACCGCCTATACGCAGCGCTTTTCCCAGTTCGATCTGCACGCCCGCGCCATTTTGGGCTACCCCATCGACGCCACGTTGATAACCCCAGGCGCCAGCATGTTCTTGCACGCGCAGGAGCCGCTTGCCGATGTCGCCTTTACCGGCATCGCCTCCGCCCTCCACTACGCCGAGACGGACGTGAAGCTCTTTGGTAAGCCCGATGCCTATAAGGGCCGGCGCATGGGGCTTGTGACCACGACGGCGGAAACGGTGGAAGAGGCCCGCGACCGCGCCGCATTGGCGGCGCATAAGGTGAGCGTGACCTCGACTCCTGGCTTGCTCGCGCAGGGCGGTGCGCGCGGTATCGACCCGCAAGCGGACAATGTGCCCGATATTGAGGTCATTGAATATGAGGGTGGGGTTGAACTCGACCCCAAGCTGACCTCAGGGGTGGACGATACCGACTAGCGCAGCGCCAGCCAGCCCCGCGGCGCAGCGCTGGTTAGCGCTGCGGGCCGGCGTGCTTGACCATCTCGTCCCACTCGACGATCTTGATGCGCTCGCGGCCGTGCGGCTCGCCGGCGGCCTGCTCGGCGGAGTTGAGGCGGTGCCAGCCGTCCCAGGTAGTGACGGCGATATCGCGGCTGCTGAGCAGATCGAGAATTTCCTGCGGATCGCGCTTGGTGGCGGATTCGAGCTCGCCTGCCTTGTAATCCTCTAGCAGCATGCCGGTGGTGTCCTTGGCATCGGATTTAGTATTGCCAATCAAGCCCACTGGACCGCGCTTGATCCAACCGGTGGTGTAGAGGCCGGGCAGCTTTTTGCCGTCGACATCGGCAAGCACGTGGCCGCCGTCGTTGGGCATGGTGGCCGAGTCGTCGTTGAAGGGAATGCCCTCGACGGACTGCGGGTGGTAGCCCACAGCGCGGTAGACCGATTGCACCGGCCACTCGGTGAACTTGCCGGTGCCGCTCACGGAGCCATCGCCATTGAGCTGGGTGCGCTCGGTTTTGATGGCGGTGACGTGGCCGTCATCGCCAAGCACCTCTACTGGGGACTCGAAGAAGTGGATGTAGAGCTTGTGTGGGGCATCGCCAGGCTCGCGCATGGCGTAGGACTCTAGGGTCTGGCAGACCAAGTCGGTGGACTTTGCGGCGCGGCGAGCTTCTTCTGATGCCTCGTCGTAGATGATGTCCTCTGGGTCCACGATGACCTCGATGGTGGGGGACTCATCGAGCTCCTTGAGCTCCTTCGGCGTGTACTTGGCCTGCGCCGGGCCGCGGCGGCCAAAGACGTGGACCTCCTTGGCGCGGTTTTCCTTCAGGGAAGAGTAGACGTTGTCTGGGATCTCCGTCACCAGCAGCTCATCTGCGGTCTTGGCCAAGATGCGGGATACGTCGAGCGAGACGTTGCCCACGCCCACGACGGCGACGGACTCCGCGGATAGGTCCCAATCGCGCTCGAAGTTGGGGTTGCCGTCATAAAAGCCCACGAATTCGCCGGCGCCGTAGTTACCCTCGAGGTCCTCGCCGGGGATGCCCATTTTCTTATCGGCGGTGGCGCCGGTGGCGAAGATGATGGCGTCGTAGTACTCGCGCATCTCTTCGACGGTGATGTCCTTGCCCACTTCGATATTGCCCAGGAAGCGGATTTCTTCCTTCTCCATGACGTTGTGCAGTGACTGCACGATGCCCTTAATGCGTGGGTGATCTGGGGCGACGCCGTAGCGAATCAAGCCAAAGGGCGCAGGCATCTTTTCAAAGAGATCGATCTGCACGTCCACATCGGACTTTACGAGGAGGTCAGAGGCGTAAATGCCGGCCGGTCCGGAGCCGACCACGGCGACACGCACGGGGCTAGTCATCTGTTTAGGGTGTCCTTTCTTTGGGTTTTCTCACATTCTACGCGGTGGCCATGCATTAATTGTCACGGTGCTCACAACCCCCAGTTTAGGAGGGCGCCGAGGCGCGGAAAAGCGTCTGATTCACGTACAGTGGAGACGTCACCACGTGCTAGTAACTGTGATTTACGGCATAATGTTACGGCGCGTGTTCCCAGTGTTCCCCGTGACGGCAAAGGAAAGGTAATCCGCATGTCTGCATCCCAGTCCACAGTGTTAAGCTCCATCGGCCGCGGCTTCGATGGCCTCGATATTCCCGCCTTGGCGGATAGCCTTGGCGCTGAATTGCTCCGCTTAGAAGATTTTGACCCCACCGTGGCGGATGTTTTGGCCAACGCGCCCACCGCCACTGCCGGTGCCCTCCTGGTCCAAGGCACCGGCGAGATCACCTTCGATGCGGAGGTCGCCGCCGCGCTGGGCCTGCCGCTGGTCATTATCTCCGGCGCCCCCGAGCGCGCGGCGGAGCTGGCGCAGCGCAAGGCCGAGTCCCTCGGCGCTACCGTTGCCGGCGTTTTCACCGATCTGGAGGCCGTGCCAGGTGCGTTGCAGGCCGCCGAGGAGACCGCGCCCGTTATGTCCGCGGACCTCTTCCAGAAGCAACTCATCGACCAAGCCAAGTCGGCTGGATCCCACATCGTCTTGCCCGAGGGCGATGACGACCGCATCCTTGAAGCTGCCGATGCTTTGCTCCGCGATGAGGTTGCCCGGCTGACCATCCTGGGCAAGGAATCCGATATCCAGGCCCGCGCCAAGGAGCTGGGTCTGGATGTCTCGGGTGCCGATATCATCGACCACCTGGAATCGCCGCTTGCGGAGGAGTTTGCCGCCGATTTCGCGGAACTGCGTAAGAAGAAGGGCGTGACCCTAGAGCAGGCCCGCGAGACCATGCAGGACATCTCCTACTTCGGCACCATGATGGTGCACAAAGGGCTTGCTGATGGCATGGTATCCGGCGCCGCCCACACCACCGCCCACACCATTAAGCCGTCCTTCCAGATCATCAAGACCAAGCCGAATGCTTCGGTGGTCTCCTCCATCTTCCTGATGGTCATGCGCGGGCGCCTGTGGGCCTTCGGCGACTGCGCCGTGAACCCGAATCCGACTGCGGAACAGCTGGGCGAGATTGCCGTGGTTTCCGCGCAAACCGCGTCCCAGTTCGGCATCGATCCGCGCGTGGCCATGCTGTCCTACTCCACCGGCGCTTCCGGCACCGGCCCGGATGTCGAGCGCGCTATCGAGGCCGTCGAGGCCGCCAAGAAGCTGGACTCCTCGGTGAAGGTGGATGGCCCGCTGCAGTTCGACGCCGCCTGCGATCCTGGCGTTGCCGCGAAGAAGATGCCGGATTCTGATGTCGCGGGTAAGGCCAATGTCTTCGTCTTCCCCGACCTGGATGCCGGCAATATTGGCTATAAGACCGCGCAGCGCACCGGCGGCGCCTTAGCCGTGGGCCCCATCCTGCAGGGCCTGAACAAGCCGGTCAACGATCTGTCCCGCGGCGCTACCGTTCCAGACATCATCAATACCGTTGCCATTACCGCTATCCAGGCTGGAGAGAAATAAATGTCATACGTACTGGTCCTTAACTCGGGATCCTCGTCCATCAAGTTTCAGCTGGTGGACCCAACCGCTAGTGCCACCGATGATCCACTCGTCTCTGGCTTGGTGGAACAGGTTGGCGAGCCGAGCGGCGCCATTACCATCAAGGTCGGCGGGGAAAAGGTCACCGAGGAACTGGAAGTTCCCGATCACTCCTTTGGCCTAAAGCGCGCCTTTGACCTGATGGATGATCATCAGGTGGGCCCGAAGGACGTCGATATCATCGCCGTGGGCCACCGCGTCGTGCACGGCGGCCGCCTCTTTTCGGAGCCACAACTCATCGAGGACCAAATTGAATCGATGATCGAGGACCTCATCCCGTTGGCCCCGCTGCACAACCCGGCGAACCTGGACGGTATCCGCGTGGCGCGCAAGATCCTGCCAGATATTCCGCACGTGGCGGTCTTCGATACTGCATTCTTTAATACCCTGCCGCCGGCCGCAGCGCTTTATGCCATCAATAGCGACGTCGCCTCCAAATACGATATCCGCCGCTACGGTTTCCACGGCACCTCTCACGAGTTCGTCTCCCAACAGGTGCCGAAGATTTTGGACCGCGATCCGGAGCACACCCACCAGATCACGCTGCACCTGGGCAATGGTGCCTCCGCGGCGGCCATCCGCAATGGCCGTGCCATCGATACCTCGATGGGCCTTACCCCGCTGGCTGGCCTCGCCATGGGTACGCGTACCGGTGATATCGATCCCGGCATCATCTTCCACCTAGTGCGCCAGGCGGGCATGCGCATCGACGAGATCGATAACCTGCTTAATAAGCAATCCGGCGTCAAGGGTATCGCGGGCGTCAATGACTTCCGTACGCTGCGCGAGCACATCGATAATGGCAATGAAGACGCATGGCTGGCGTATAACATCTACATCCACCAGCTGCGCCGCTTCATCGGTTCCTACATGATTGCTCTGGGCCGCGTGGACGCGATTACCTTCACCGCCGGTGTGGGCGAAAACGACACCGAGGTGCGCCAAGACGCGCTGTACAACCTGGATATGTACGGCATCGACTTTGATAAGGAGCGCAACCTCGTCCGCTCCGATGAGCCGCGGGTCATCTCCACCGATGATTCCCCGGTCAAGGTCTTGGTGGTTCCCACCAATGAGGAGCTGGCCATCGCGCAGAAGTCTGCAGACGTCGCAGCCAAGGCGCGCGAGGAAGGCCTATTTAAGTAGGCCATCTAAGTAGCCGCTAGAAAGTGGTGATGGGCCGGACTTGGTTGGCCAAGTCCACCAGCGCGTAGCGGTGGCGGCTAAACGGGGCCTGGCGGGCAAGAGCCCGCAGGGTCTCGGCAAGGCCGGTGCGCAGGCCGCGCTGGGTAAAGGCGTACTCGAAGAGATCATTGGGCGAGGACGCCCGCGCGAGATCGGCGTTGCGCAGGAAGTTAAGGCCCGCGGAGATAACGGCGATCTTGATTTGGAGGAAGCGCGGCTCGTTGGTGGGGACTTCTTCGAGGCGTCGGGCAGCGCGGCGAATGCGCGATTCAGATAAATCATGCACGATGAGCTGCAGCACGGTGGTCAGAAGCGCCATGCGGAAGTGCCGCGAGGCATTGGGTACCTTATCCAAGGTGGCTACGGACAGCTCCACCTGCCCCTCCGCGCGCAATTGGCGTGCGAGCCCAAAGGCGGAGGACACCGTCGTGGGGTTGGTTGCCCAGACGATGCCGTATAGGCGCATGGAATTAAACCGCAGTGCGCTTGGGTCTTGGGTGACGTGCGACCAGATTTCCGGCTGCCCCTCAAAAGCGGAAGAGGGGAGATCCGCCAGGGTGGTGTAGAGGTTGGAGCAGGCGCGGGCTACGGTGGCATCGATAAGAGGTGTTTCACTGTAATCAATCTGCTGCAGGATGAGCTCATTGATGGCCGCGATGGCGAGCTTCGGGGCGGCCTCGCCGGGCAATAAGTCCAAAACGGTGGCGAAGTACTCCTGTGCATCGACGTAATCATCGTGCAAGAGCTCGGTAATGCCGGCGTACCACTGGTAGCGCCAGTCCCGGCCCAGGCGGTCCTCGATGGAGCCCAACCACTGGCGCGCCTCGTCGGTATAACCCAGGTCAATCATGGAGCGCACCACGCCGAGGGGAATCTCGGCGGAATGCTCGTATTCCGGGGTGCGCATGGCCTGGCGCAGGGTCTCAAGTGCTTCCTGCGGCTCGGCATACGAGGTACCTTGCAGCAGGCTGGCGCCGACATCATCGCGGTCTACCAGGGGCGTCGGCAAGGCGGAGACGACCTCAGGGGCGGTGATTTGGATGGTGCGATCGATGCCATCGATAAGCTGATCCGTGCGAAAGACCAGGTGTTTGGTGCCAAAGGTGGTACGTTGCGGCGAGAAGAGCGAGTGCTGGGAGGGGTACTGGCGGCCGTCGCGGATGGCAAGGACCTCGCGCAGCACTCCGTAGAGCTGGGTGCGCAGCTCCTTGATGGAACTAAACCGGCGCTGCGGGTCGCGGTGGGTGGCGCGCAGCAGCAGGCGGTAGAGGGAAAGGAAGCGGCGCAGCTCCGGCTCCTTGGACGGGTTGGGGATGCCGGGGAGGAAGACACCGTCCTCGCTGGGGAGCTTGAGGCACAGCGCCGCCAGGGTGCGGCCGATGGTATAGATATCGCTGGCGATGGACGGACCCCTGGAGGCGACCTCCGGGGCCTGAAAGCCCTGGGTACCGTAGATAAACCCGAAGGCCCCGATGCCGGAGACCGCACCCAGGTCAATGAGCTTGACCTGGTCCTCAGTGACGATGATATTATCCGGCTTCAGGTCGTTATAGACCACGCCGCGCGAGTGCAGGTACTCCAGCGCCGGCAGGATTTCCAGGATATAGCCAATGGCAATGTCAACGGGCAAAAGCTCGTTGGGCTGCTTTTTGCGCCTGTTTCTTAGCGATGGCCCGCCCACGTACTCCATGACTATGAATCCACCAGGCACGCGCTCATCGTCGATGAAGTTAAAAATCTTGACGATGCCCGGGTGGGTAATGTCTGCCAGAAACTCGCGCTCGGCTTCGGCAGCGGCCGTCTCATCGGCAGACTTTTGGGCCTGCATGCCCTTGAGCACCACCACGCGCCCGGAGACGTAGTGGTCATTGGCAAGGTAAATCCAGCCCATGCCGCCGTGGGCGATGACGCCGAGGATCTCGTATTGCTCTGCCACCATATCGCCCGGTTCTAGCTGCGGTGGTGGGACCTTTTTGCCCTTGATCTTTTCTTTGGGATCGATGAGGGCGGTGGTGGGATCGGCCGGGGTGATAAACGGCAGGCGCACCATGCCATCAGCAACCGGCCGCTCGGTGCGCTGCGTACCGCGGCGCTCGCGGAAGGTATCGATCGCCTGCTGGCGCGAACGTTCCGAGGACTTTTCCTGGGCCGTTTTCTCATCGCGTTCGTTCTCGCGCTGGGCACGGATATTTTCTAGGTCCGCGAGCAGGCTGGAGAGGTGATCCGGGTCGATGGATCCGTCGTCGTCTTCATCGTCATCGACAAAGGGATCGAAGGCCACCGCAGAAGTTCCCGGATCTCCGCGGTGCTCGATGGGCTCGCTGGCGAACGGGTCATACGCCACGGCCGCCGTGCCCACTCCGCCGGTTTCGCCGTCATCGTCGCTCTCATCGGCGTCGTTGCCGTTCCGCGCGCCCTGAGCTGAGGCGCCCTGGCCCGCTGTGGCCCGGTCAGCAGCGTTTGGGCCCGCACCGTTTGGGCCAGTCGTACTGCCGTCCGCTGTACGCCTACCCGTGGCCTCCGTATTCGGGAAGGCAGCGGCAGGGGCCGTGCCGGGAACCTGCGCTGCGGCGGTATCAACGTCAGCTTCGCTAGTGCCTTTATTTCTCTTGCCAGCGTTATGAGTGGTTGCCGCCGTATCGGCGCCGATGTTGCGGTTGTCAGCGTTGGGGCGAGCAGCGGCGGTATCCGGACCAGCGGGGTCGGCGGCGTCGCCTGTGTTGGCTGCGTCAGGGGAGTCGGCAGCGCCGAGGTCGCGGTCCTGGCTGCGGTCTTGGTCAGGTTCTTGGCCGTGGTCAGCGTCGCGGTAAGAAGACTTGGTGGGCTTTCGGAATTGGCGTTGGGTATCGAGGTTTTCGGGCTCTAGGTATTCGAGCTCGTCTTCGCTGAAATTCGGGTTATGCTTCATGACTTATCTTCCTCGATGTATGTACCCGACGGCAGGGTGGGCTCGTCTAGGTAAGCGCCGAGCCACGTATCAAAGATGTCGGACCACGTCCCGTCGCGGCGGATGCGCTCTAAGGTGGAATTGACCTGGCGCAGCAGCGGGCGGGTGTCATGATCCTTGCTGGGGCGGCGCGCGGCAACGCCGTAGTTCTCGGTCTTTAGGGGCTCGCCCACGATGGAGGTATAGGAATCCTGCGCGGCCATGCCGGAGAGCAGGGCATCATCAACCACCACGCCATCGGCCTGGTTGAGCTGCAGCGCCATGAGGCAATCGCCCCAGGAGCGGGTGATGAGGATATCGGACTTGGGGGCGCGCTCGCGGATGGTATCCAGCGCGGTGGACCCGCGCACCCCGCACAGCCTTTTGTCTTCCGCATCATCGATGGAATTCATCCCGGAGCTGGTGAGCACCAGCATGCGGGTCTGCGTGGTCATATAGGGAATGGAAAAGGCTACTTCCTTCTCGCGTTCGGGGCTAATGGTCATGGTGCGCACGATGATATCGACGGTGCTATTATCCAGCGCCGCGGTGCGGTTGGAGGATTCGACGAAGCGGAAATCCACCTTATTGGGATCGCCGAAGATATCGCGGGCAATCTCGTGGGCGATATCGACCTCGAAGCCGCGGACATCGCCGGAGGCGGCATCGCGGTAGCTCAACAGGTTATTGGAGCGGTCTACGCCCACGATAAGGCGCCCGCGCTTGACGATGTCCGGCACCCGCTCCTTCGCCGTTTTGCCATCCGGCCGGTAGGTGCCTTTGAGTTCGGTATCGTCTTCCTTCTTAGGTGTGGTGCTGCCGGCTTCTTCTATGGCGGAGCCCTCTGGCAGCGGCAGTCCGGGGCTGGCATCGAGTGCCTGTTGTTCGGGCGATTCCAGCGGGGGAGCGGAGCGAATATCGCAGCCGGCCAGCGCGAGGACACTGCAGGTGGCAATGATGGCGGTAAGGGGTGCTCGGTAGCGCATTAGAGGTACTCCTGCAGTCGGGGACGAATGCCCAGCCACACCGCGAAGATGGCGCACAGGGTGAGCAGGAAGACGGCGGAGGAGACCGCGGTCATGGCGGTTAGCCCGCGCTCCAAGTAGGTGCGCATGGCGATGCGCGCCTGGCCGATGAGTTCCGAAAGCTCGCTATCGAGCTCATTAAAGGACTGCGCGGCGGTGGTTTCGCCATCCTCAGGATCCGTGATGGTGGCCTGGTAGACCGCCTCATCGTAGTCGCCCTCGCTCAGCGCCTCCATGAGTTTTTCGTGCGAGTCTTGCCACTTTTCGGTGGCGGCGCGGGCGCTGTGGATGAGCTCGGGATCGTTGACCTCGACGTCATCATCATGCAGCGCGCTTTCATAATCCCCCAGCGCCTTTTCAATGGAATCTACCGATCCGGAAAAGCGCTCGAGCGTATCTTCCTCAGAGGAGCGCAGCACCAGCGCGAGGGTTTCTGAGGTGCGCGCCTGCTGCGCCTCAATGCGCGAGGCCGTCAGCGAATCCCACGGGCGCGAGGCGGTTTCAAAGCCCTGGTGGCCGGTGGACCAGGTGGCCAAATTAGACAGCGCGACCCAGAAAATGGCCAAGAAGAGCAGCACCGTTGCGGTTAAAAAGCCGCGGTTAAACCGGCGGCGGGTCTGGCGCCACAGCCACCACTGCGCCACGATGAGGAAGAAGACCGCGGCTAAAAGGCCAGATAGCGGCACCCACTGCGGTGAGGTGAGCTTTTGCTGCTCTTGGTTGACCTTTGCGGTGGTCAGCTGGAAGAGCTCGGAGGCCGCAGGCAGGATGTGCTCGCGCATGAGCGAGGAGGCATTGGACATATACGAGTTAGCCACGGCATTGCCGGCGCGGTGGTTCGAGCGCGCCTTTTCAATCATCGCGGTATAAATGGGCAGCTCGCGCTGGATGAAGGTAACGAGGTCGCGCACGCGGGCATCGTCAGGCGTGGTGCCCAGGACGGATTCGGTCGCGGCAATGGAGGCGGCGTCGATGGCATCGTTATAGCGCTCGCGGTTGCCCTCTGATTCCACGCCGGCCTGCACGAATCCGGTGGTGGCGATGGTATCTGCCACCGATAGGGAGCTATAGAGGTGGTGGGCCGCATTGGACATCGGCTCGGTGGTGTTGAGCAGCTCGTCGAGGTCGGAGTGGCGGGCGGCGGAAGACTGGGACATCGACAAGCCGGCGGCTCCTAATGCCACTGTGAGGATCAGGGTGACGGTAAAAAGCTTGCCCGGGGTGGTGGAGGCGAAGTAATAAAACCGCCGCAGCAGGCGCGCCGGGCCCGCGAACCATTCCATGGCGCGGTGGGTGAGCCCGCTTAGGGCCGGGCGAGAGGGCGCGGTAACCTCATCCAGCCAGTGATCGCTGGGGTGAGCGTCCTCATCGCGCTCTGACTCTACCCGCACTGCCTGCTCAGTCATTTACTTAGAATAACGCCCCCAGTGTGCTGGGCGCCACCATTTACCCGCGTGTGTGGCTAGGATAGGAAATATGCATAACCCTCACAGTGGAGACGGCTGGGCGGCGGGCCCCAGTGGCATTCGCGTATGGGGAAAATTCGGTGCCGCCGGCCTCTTCCTCGTCGCCGGTCGCGAGGTGCTGCTGCAACACCGTGCCGCGTGGACCAATAACGGCAATACCTGGGGGATTCCCGGCGGCGCGCGGGACTTGCAAGAAACACCCACCCAGGCCGCGCTGCGGGAAACGCATGAGGAGTGCGCCATCGCGCCTGCCGATGTCGAGGTGCTCGACACCCAGGTAACGGCCGGGCCCTATCCTCCCGCGGGGGATTTGCCGGGGGAATGGACCTATACCACCGTGTTAGCGCGCACCCGCAGCGGCCTGCGTCTGCCCACCACCGCCAACGAGGAATCGCACGAGCTGCGCTGGGTGGGCCTGGATGAGGTGGAAAACCTGCCGCTTATCGCGCCATTTCGCCACGCCTTTCCCGCCCTGCGGCAGCGGGTGGAAAAACTGTACCGGTAAAGTATCCAAAATTATGGCACTGTAGTGCTCATGATTGAAGTACAGGGACTGACTAAGGATTACGGGTCTGTCCGCGCGGTTGAGGATCTCACCTTTCAGGTAAAGCCCGGTGTGGTCACCGGCTTCTTGGGGCCCAATGGTGCCGGCAAATCCACCACCATGCGGATGATCGTGGGCTTGGACGAGCCCACGGCGGGCGAGATTCGCGTAAACGGCAAACCCTACCGCGACTTGGAGCACCCGCTGCGCGAGGTGGGCGCGCTTTTGGATGCGAAGGCGGTACACCCCAACCGCACGGCCGCGAATCACCTGAAGTGGATGGCGGCGGCCAATGGCATTCCCGCCTCCCGCGTTGATGAGGTGCTGGGGCTGGTGGGGCTTTCCGATGTCGCCGGTAAGAAAGCCGGCGGCTTTTCCCTCGGCATGGGCCAGCGTTTGGGCCTTGCGGGCGCTCTATTGGGCGATCCGGGCATCCTCATCCTGGATGAGCCGGTCAACGGCCTAGATCCAGAAGGCATCCGTTGGGTGCGCCAGCTCGTGCGCGCGCTGGCTGCAGAAGGGCGCACCATTTTGATTTCCTCCCACCTCTTGTCCGAGATGGCCCAGACGGCTGACCACCTCGTGGTCATTGGCAAGGGGAAGATGGTTGCGGATAAGCCCACCCACGAGTTCGTCCGCGGCCACTCGCAGTCCTTGGTGTATGTGCGCTCGAACCACCTCCCGGAATTCGGTGAAGCCCTAAAGAAGGAGGGCGTTTCCTTTACCGAATCTAAGGACGAGGAGGGCCGCCCGCGGCTCGAGGTCATCAACCAGACCCCCGAGTTCGTGGGCGAGCTGGCCTATTCCACCGGGGTGCCGCTGCACGAGCTCACCCTGAAAAGCGCTTCGCTGGAGGATGCCTTCATGGATCTCACTGGCGATGCCGTGCAGTATCACGCAGGCACGCCTGGTGCCTCGGGCACGCAGGCAGGTCAGTCGGGCCAGGCAGGCCAGCCCGGTCAGTCCGGTGGGTTCGCCCGCCCCAACGAGCAGGAGGTTTAATCCGCCATGTTGAATATCTTGAAATCCGAGTGGATTAAGCTGCGCACCACCCGCTCCTTCTGGTGGACTACCGCTCTATTCCTCCTATTTTCCTGGGGCTGGGCCGGTGTCAGCGCTGCGTTTATGGAGCCACTCGATCCGGAAGCCGTTGATATGGGCTTCCAGCTTATTAGTCCCGAGTTCACCATCGTATTCTTGGGGACCCTAGGCCTGCCGGTGCTGATGATTCAGGCCATCATGCTGGTGACCACGGAATACCGCTTCGGCACCCAGTCCATTACCTTCATGGCCTCCCCGCGGCGCTGGAGCGTGGCCGTGGCCAAGCTGGTCTTATACGCGGTCATCGCGGCCGTACTGACCTTCATTGGTGTGGTGGGCGCGTACCTGCTTACGGATCTGTTTGCCGATAGCTCCATTTCCGCCACCTTCGACCCCTGGAACGATGAAGTCGGCCGCGAGCAGCTGTGGAAGTACCCACTGGCCGCGGGCCTCCTGGTGGCCTTTGCCCAAGGCATCGGCATGCTCATTCGCCAGACCGCGGGCTCTGTGGCGCTGGGCCTTATTTTGTACTTGGGTGTGGATCAAATCGTCAGCATGATGCCCGTGGTAGGCGATAAGATTGGTAGCTACATGCCCTTTACCGCTTTCCAGAACTGGCTATTCAATACCCCAGTGGATAACGCACTGTGGACCGAGGCTGCAGGCAGCGGCATCGTATTCTTCATCTGGGCCGCGGTGTTGTGGGCCCTTGGCGTGCTAGTACTGCACAAGCGCGATGCTTAGGCGAGGATATCGTGTTTGTAGAGAGGAAGCTTTAATTAATCTGTGAACCCTCCGGGCGAAGTTATTCGGGTTCGTCCAGTGTGGGTAGGTCTGTTGTTTGAGACCTGACTGGTAACCGGCTGATTGTGATCAGCCGGTTATTTTTTATTAGTGGTGATTAATGGCTGCCTCAGAAAACAGCCTTTCCAGGTGGGAGAATGGTTGAGGACCCTATGGATGAGCGCATATCGCAAATTAAACTCTGAACGCCTTTAAATATAATTCTATTTTATCGGAAATGCAGTTTAAATATTGTCTATGTGCTGAAAATATTTTTCTTTTTTGTTAAGGTGGGAAGAGAGGGAAAGAGATTGTGTAGAGCAATTTAGCCAAGTTTATCTGAAGGAGTGATAAAAGTGTCCGACGAAATTCTTCCTGATTCTGTTGAGAAGTTTGTAGCCCCGACTATCGCGGGCGCAGCATTAGTGGGAGGTGGGGTAGCCGCAACTACCCCTCCAGCTAAGGCACAAGGTCCTGTCGGTAACGCTGCTGAAGTAGTTAGCCACATGAAGCCCGATGGGGCCCGTGCACACTCTATTGTTAACGAAGTCAATGCAGCAAGGGCGGATCATGGTTTAAATCCCGTGACAGAAAACCCTGCGTTAAACAATATCGCTCAAGACTGGGCCGACCATTTGGTGGGAACAGGGGATTTGCAGCATCGGCCAAATCACTGGGAAACCTATCCGGATAGTATTCCTGCCGGTGGCGAAAACGTCCTTCAAGCATGGGATGATTTCGCAGATGCGAAGCTGGTGAATATGTGGCTGAATTCTCCCAGCCACAGGAAGATTTTGCTAGATCCAGAAGCGAAAACGGTTGGTACGGGCATTGCCGTTGGGGCGAATGGTGAGCTTTTTGCCGTACAGAATTTTGGACGTTAAAGAAGTTCCTTTTGTAATCCTCTTCGGAATAGGAGCGATATGATCACTCTTGTATTCCCTAAGCTTTTGATACGCTCTCGCGCATAGGCAATGTCAAAATCTAGGATCAGGCTTTACAGTAAAAAGCAATAGACAAGAGGGAAATCTGCGGAGAATTCGGCGTATCTTTCGCAATTAGTTCCAATAATTAACGCCGATCCGGAGTCAATTAAGTGGACTACAAACTCATCTCTGCGGTAATGCCGTGCGCGGTTCAACGCGGGATGTTCTACTTTGGCTCTACAACAGAAGGCTTGTTTTAGATATCCTATGAGCGGACTATTGGGGCATCGGCAAGCAAAGCTTATTGCAGTGCCGAGGTCAGCCGCATGACGTTATCGACGTAGCGGCGGACAAAACCGCGCTGGTTCCACTCCTCTAGGGTGAGCTCGTGGCAGACCGCGCGGTAATTGGCGGCGAGCTGGTTGAACTGGGCGAGGAGATCGCCTTTGGCCACGAGCATGGTGGTCTCATAGTTGAGACCGAAGGAGCGCGGGTCCATATTGGATGAGCCGAACATGCACAGCGGATTGAACTCCTGGTCATCCGGATCCGTGATGATGAACTTGGAGTGCAAGACGTAGGGGTAGGGGAATTGGTAGATATGCACCCCGGCCTCAAGTAGCGCTTGGTAATACGAGGACTGGGCGTGGTTGACCATGAATTGGTCCGCGGTATCGGAGACATAAAGCTCCACGTCCACCCCGCGGTAGCAGGCGGTGGTGACGGCCTCTAAGAGCGATTCATCCGGCACGAAATACGGCGAGCACAGCACGAGTCGCTGCTTGGCGTGGTGCACCAGGGAGTTAAACATGCGCAGGTTGGGCTCGGTGGTATAGCCGGGGCCGGATGGGATCATCTGCAGGTAGTTGGCGTCGACGGTTTGGGCATCATCATACGGTAGCTCATCTAGCGGAAGGTTCTCGCCGGATTCGGTGTACCAATCCACCGCGAAGACCGCGGTCATGGCGGTGACGATGGGGCCAGACAGTTCCACCATGTAATCGATCCAAAAGCGGTCCTTGGTTTTATATTTGCGCTTGATCAGGTTGATGGAACCGATAAAGCCGACCTCGCCATCGATGATGACGAGCTTGCGGTGGTTGCGCAGATCCGGGCGGCGGAAGCGGCCTTTGTGCAGCTGGATGGGCAGCATGAGGCGCCAATCCACGCCGATTTCCGTGAGTTTATCCCCCAGCGAGGAATAACCCTTGTACTTAAAACTGCCAATCTGATCCAGCAAAAGGCGAACCTTGACGCCGCGGGCGGTGGCGCGGGCGAGGGCCTGGAAAAATACATCCGTGGTCTCATCCCAGGATTGGATATAGACCTCGATGGAAACGTACTTTTCGGCGCGGTCCACGGCCGCGGCGATGGCGCGAATGCATTCATCGTAATCCGCATGCAGGCCCAAGTTGTGGCCAATGAGCGCCGGAAAGCCGGTCAGCTCGCGGTTGAGCTTGATGACGGATTCCACTTCCGTCGACAGGATGCCCTTGGGATGATCCGGGGTGCGGGCGGAAATATCCTCGAGGCGTTCATTGGCTTCTTGCTGGATACGGTGGCGGCGCCGGTTGATATACGGCGAGCCCATGAGCAAAAACAGCGGCAGGCCGATGACGGGCAGCACCAGAATGGCCAGCAACCACGCGGTGGAATTGGAGGGCCGGCGGCCTTCTGGCACGAAGCCGACGGCGATGATCTTGATGGAATAATCAATGATGAGGAAGATCAGCTGCCAGAAGCTGAGATCGAGCGACCAAGTCATTTAACGCACGGAATCGAAATCGGGCAGATCGAAATCTGCACTAAGCGGGCAGTGATCGGAGGTCTTCTCGCCAGCGCGTTCTTCCATGTCTACGCGCGCGTCGGTGACGTGCTTGGCCAGCGGCGGCGACGCCAGCTGGAAATCGATGCGCATGCCTTCGTTCTTGTGAAAGCGCATCCCCTTGTAATCAAAGTAGGTATAGCGCTGATCTTCGGTAAAACGGCGCGTGACCTCTTCGAGGCCGGCCTCCTCGAGCATCTGGAAGGCGGCGCGCTCGGGTTCGGTAACGTGCGTCTTGCCGCGGAAGGCCTCGATATCCCATACGTCCTCATCGCGCGGGGCGATATTGAAATCGCCGGTTAGAAGCAGCTTAGATTGGGCGCGCCCCGCGGCGTAGCGGGAGAGCTGGTAGAGAAAGTCCAGCTTGTAGTCATAGTGGCGGTCGGTTATCTCGCGGCCGTTGGGGATATATAGCGACCAGATTTCTACCCCGCGGATGCGCGCACCAAGCGCCCGGGCCTCGCGGTCCTGGGGTTTTTCAGGGTCCTTAGCAAAGCCAGGTTGGTGGGGAAATCCGGTAAAGACTTCTTCCGGCTCCTCTTTGGAAATGATGGCCACGCCATTCCATTGGTTAAGCCCATGGCAGGTGACGTGGTACCCGGCATCCTCGAAGGCCTCGCGGGGGAATTTATCGTCCTTGACCTTGGTCTCTTGTAGGCACAGCACGTCGATGTCGTGCGTGTGGAGAAGATCCAGCGCCCGCTGGATGCGGGTGCGAACGGAGTTGATATTCCACGTGGTGATGCGCATGGATAATACAGTACCGCGCGGGCAATGGCCCGGACTAGTCCAGGCCGCAGCCGGCGGGCTAGGCGGACTAACCCAGCTGGGGCTAGTCGCGCAGACGGGCGTAGATCTGGCGGTGCTGCTCGATGAACCCCAGCTTTTCGTACAGGCGAATGCCGGCGGTATTAGAAGCTAGGACATCGAGGTAGGCGTGCTGCGCACCCTGGTCGCGACCCCAGCGCAGCATGTGCTGGCCCAAGAGGGCACCTAAGCCCTGGCGGCGGTGCGAGGGTGCTACCTCCACGGCGGAATATCCCAGCCAGGCGGTGCCGTCGCCGGATTCGGTAATGGTGCCGCGGGTGATGGCAACGGTCTCGCCGCCGACAAGCAACCGCCCAAAGCCCATCGTGCCCTCGATGCGGGCGCGCAGGTATTCCAAGGCCTGGGTAGGCAGCGCTTGGCCGCGGAAGTGGTACATCTGCAGCCATGCGTCATCGGGCTGGTCATCGATGCGGAACTCTGCGCCGCTGGGGTGTGAGCCCGGCACCTCGGCGGATAGACCCGCGAGATCGCGCAGGACCATGACGAGGATTTCGGGTTCGGTCTCCCAGGTGGCATGGGCAAGCAGGCGCTCTGCGGGCTTGCCAATGCGTTCCGGGATGAGCAGGCGCACCGGGAGATCGTGGCGGCGGTAGAACTCCGTGATTTCCGCCAGCGGGACCGGATTAAAGCCTGCGGAGGGCCCGAGTGGGACGGCGGAATTGGACCGGCCCGTCACGCCATCGCCGGCGCGCATGAGCCAGGAGCCGTCCGAGGTCCACGTGTGCTCCTTGCCGGGAAAGGCCTGAGCGGTGGCGTATTCGACGGCGCGAATATCGGAATTGCGCACCATCCGCGGCGAGAGGCGCTTGATAATTTTCAGCTGCTCGGGCGCGATCTCTACGGCCTCGAGGTCAGAGGGGTAGCCGCCGACCTGCTGTGGGCGGATGACCAGCGGCTCGAGGCTGAGGACGTGGCCAATGACATCGCTGTGCACATCACCAAAATCGCGCCGGGCCACGACGCGATCGCCTACCTGCACGTCATCGGAACGAAAGATGCGAGACATGATTAATCGTCGTGCCCGAAGGGATCTTCGTCTTCACCCGGCATCCAGGTGTAGCCCGGCTCGGTCCAGCCATTGCGCTTAATGGCCTTCTTGGCCTGGCGCTTGTAGCGGCCGATGAGGGTATCGGTATAGACGTAGCCGTCGAGGTGGCCGGTCTCGTGCTGCAGGCAGCGGGCGAAAAAGCCATAGCCCTCCACGGTGGTATCGTTGCCGTGCTCGTCCTTGCCGGTCACGCGCGCCCAGTCGGCACGGCCGGTGGGAAAGCCCTCGCCCGGCACGGAGAGGCAGCCTTCGTCATCGGAGCCGTCATCGGCAGGCATGGTCTCTGGAATCTCGGAGGTCTCCAGCACCGGGTTGATAACGCACCCCTTGCGCATGCCGGCCTTGTCCGCGGGCAGCTCGGTGCCATCGGGGCCTTCGGTATCGGGGCAGTGGTAGACGAAGAGCCGCTTGCCGATGCCCACCTGGTTCGCAGCCAAGCCCACGCCATGGGCAACTTCCATGGTCTCGTACATGTCCGCGATGAGCTGTTGCATCTCTGGGCTGGAAATCTCGGATTCTTCCACCGGCGTGGTGGGCTGATGAAGCACGGGGTCGCCGTGGATAACGATGGGGCGAATAGTCATGCTTTACAGTTTAGGCATGAACCCCTTGTCTGACCTAGACGCCGCCATCTTAGATTTTGAGGAAGCCGCCCCGCGCAGCATTGGCTGCAAGGAAGAGGCCATTCGTGCGCAGCTGGATATCTCGCCGGTGCGCTATCACCAACGGCTGAACCTGCTTCTTGATGCCCCCGCTGCCGCCGAATCCCATCCCCTCTTGGTGGCTCGGCTGAAGCGCCTGCGGGAGGAGCGTGAAAATACGCGGCGCGCCGCGCGGGGAAATACCCCACCGCGTTAGAACTGGCTACTAATGTTACTGAAGTGACTAAAGAGAATCCGGATAATATATACGACCAGCAATTCGACGACGCAGCTGGCGATGCCGCCGCGCCCGATTACGGCGATGCTTATTATGACGACGCCTACGACGACGCTGCTGCCGCTGGCGCTGCAGGTGCCGGAGCAGGAGCCGCTGCGGCCGGAACCGGCGGCGGTGGGGGAGGCGCCCACGCTAAGAAGGGCGGTTTACCACTGCGCGGGCTTGCGATGGTGTTGATCGCCGTGGCCGTGATGCTCGGCCTGTGGGGCCTTTATGCCATGACCTCAGAAGACGACGATTCGACCGTAGCTTCTGATTCCGAGCAGTCGAAGTCAGACGGTTCAGCTAATGGAGGCCAGGAGGGCAATGGCGCCGGGGGTCCTGCCGCGGATGGCGCGCGCGACGATGGCTCCCGCGACGGGGCCAATAACCAACCGCCGCGCGAAGGCGAGGGCGATAACGCGCACCCGAACGGCGACGCCAAGGACGAAGCCAACCGCGATGCGGGCCGCGAGGACGGTGCGCGCGGCGAAGATTCCGACCGCACCGGGGATGCAGCCCGGGCCGGCGGCAACGACGCGCCGTCCGCTGCGCGCGACCGCAATGACATTAAGGTCAGCGTGCTCAATAACTCCGGTGAATCCGATAAGGCCAAAAACGAAGCCGATGTGTTGAAGGACGGTGGCTTCAAGGTGGGCTATGTGGGCAACCTGCCAGGCGACGTGTTGACCGTGCCCAAGACCACCGTCTTCTACCCAGAAGGCGATGCCTCTGCAGAGTCCCTGGCCAGGGAAGTTGCCGCGCGCTACCAGGCAGAAGTCAAGCCTATGAATAGGGACCTGCCCAAGGAAGCCACCGAGGACGGAGCTGTCGTGGTCGCCCTCGCAGTCCCACAGGCCTAAATAAAATTCATGGAATATTACCGCCTACCCGTTAAGCTGGACAGGTGAAGATTCCGGCAGAAGTATTCGCCCGTTCCCCCGAGCCCACGCTCGGGGTGGAATGGGAAGTCGCGCTCGTGGACCGCGACTCGCGCGATCTCGTCCCGCGCGGGGCTGAGCTCATTGATCTCGCTACTGCCGCCCACCCCGATATTCACGTGGAAAAAGAATTCCTACAGAATACGGTGGAACTAGTCACGGGCATTTGCTCCACGGTGCCGGAAGCCATTGCGGAGTTAGAAACTTCGCTCGCCGCCGTGGAAGAAGCCGCGGCCAAGCTCGGCATCGACGTGTGGGCCTCTGGTGGGCACCCGTTTACGGATTTCCGGGAAAACCCGCTTTCAGATAAACCCAGCTATCAAGAGATCATCGCTCGCACCCAGTATTGGGGAAAGCAGATGCTGTTGTGGGGTACCCACGTCCACGTTGGCATCAGCCACGAGGACCGCGTCTGGCCCATCATCAATGCGCTGATGACGAAGTACCCCCACCTTTTGGCCATTTCTGCATGCTCGCCGGGGTGGGAAGGATTGGATACGGGCTACGCCTCCAACCGCACGATGCTCTATCAACAGCTGCCTACCGCAGGCATGCCCTACCAGTTCTTCACGTGGGACGAGTGGCAGTCCTATATGCGGGATCAGGCGATTTCCGGGGTCATCAATCACACCGGCTCGATGCACTTTGATATCCGCCCGGCCTCGAAGTGGGGCACCGTAGAGGTCCGCGTATCCGATGCCACCTCGAACCTGCGAGAGCTATCCGCCGTCGTCGCGCTAACGCACTGCTTGGTCGTGCACTATGACCGCATGATTGATGCCGGCGAGGAGTTACCCGTCTTGCAGCCGTGGCACGTGGCGGAAAATAAGTGGCGCGGGGCGCGCTACGGCATGGATGCCCTCGTTATTACCTCGCGCGACACGGACGAGGCCTGGGTCAAAGATGAATTGGCGCAGATGGTAGAAGAACTAACGCCCTTAGCCCGCGAGTTAGGCTGCGCGGAAGAACTGGTCTTGGTGCACGAAATCATCGACGGCGGCGCCGGATACGAACGCCAACGCCGCCTCTTCCAAGAAACCGGCAGCTGGCGCGATGTCGTCGAAGAAACCTGCCGCGAGCTTCACACCTTCCGGCCGGTGCGCTAGTTAGCTAACCGATGATCGGCTAGCCGTGCGCTCAGTGATTGCACGCCTAGAGCCACACTGGAAGTAACTGGGCGCGGCAGGCGCGGCGGTGCGCAGATGGCTGCTGCACCCCGCGGCGGCATGCCGCTTAGTCGTTATCGAGGGCGTGGCGGCCACCGTAGGACGGGGGAGCTGGAATATCGGTATAGCCCTCGGTGGACGGAAACTCGCGGGTTTCAGGGTTAAATACCGGGAACTGTGCGGTTTCGTCGGTGGTGGCAGAACCCCGTGCGGCAGCGCCAGACGTAGGTGCACCAGATGCGGGAGCGCCGGTTGCCTGAGTGTGCTGCGGCTGAGCAGCACGCTGTGCCGCGTGCCGTCCGCTGGGGGCGTCTTCCTCGCTGGGCTGGGTGCCAGGGATAAATCCCCACAGCGCATAAAAGGCGATGTAGAGGATGCCGGAGCCGGTGAAAAAGAGCAGAGCCCAAGGCTGGAAGTCCACATGGTTCAGAGAGCGGTTGGAGGCTTCGAGCCAGAAAGCTGCGGAGACAAAGGGCAGGAGCACCACGCACATGGCCGCGAAGGAAATGAGTGCTGCTACTTGCGCGCCGATAACACCGCGCAAACGCTTGCCCAGTGCCTGGTTGACGGAGATGAGAACCACGATAGCCAGCGGGAAGATCCAGACCCAGTGGTGGTACCAGGAAAAGGGCGAGACCAAGCATGCGCTAATGCCGGCAATGGACATGGCGGCGGAGTTATTCTTGTGCTTCATCGCGGTGCGCAGGGCCAGGCAGGTCAAGACGAAGACGACCGCGACAGCGGCGAGCCACATCCAACCGCCGTCGATGCCCCAGGCGCGCACCATGACCGAGCGAATGGATTGCGCACCAGGGTTGGTGTGTTCACCCACGCGGGAGGAATTAAAGATGGCATCGGTCCAGAACACCCCGGCATCCGGAATGGTGACGAAACCAATCGCAACGGTCACCGCGAAGGTAAGGACGGAGATAACCGCCTGCCACCAGCGCCTCTGGAAAAGGAGCACTAAGCCCATAAAGGCTGGGGTGAGCTTCAAGCCTGCGGCGAGGCCGATGCCAATTCCTGGCAGTGCCCACTTCTTTGGAATGACGTCGAGGGCAACCAAGAACATCAAAAAGACGTTGATCTGGCCGTAGAACAAGGTGCCGTACATCGGCTCTACAGCCGGGGCGCACAGCACCAGCAGGATGGCAACCACCCAGGTCAACGGCGAAAGTTTAAGGCCGCGCTCGTGGAAGACCATGAGGATGACGGCCAATAAGGCAAGGATGGTGCCGCCTTGCCAGAGGATGATAAGGGGGTCATCGGCAAGCGCGGAAATCCATTTGAACAGCGTGCCGGCAAAGGGAGGATAGGTAAAAGGAAGATCGCCAATATAGGCATTGTCATAAAGATTGGCGCCATCAGCCACCTCGCCGCCGGCGAGCCAGTAAATCTTCAAATCCAGCGGCACGCGCCAGATGAAGGCATTGGGGCCGTCGTATTTGCTATAGCGGGAGATGCTGAAAATAAAGAAGGCAACCAAAAGGGCGGCCAGAGTAGGCAGTCCGTAGAGCTTTTTCACGGTTAAAGGTGCCTCCTATTTGCGGCGCAGCGAACGGCCGGCGGGGCGGTCATTGCGCGACATCGATTCCTCGGAACCATACAGGCCTTCACGGCGTGCAATGCGTGAGGTGCGCTGCGCTGTTACCGGGCTGGTAAACATCGCAAACAGTACCAGCAAAATAAGCATACCCAAATCACCACGCTCGGCCATACTGAAAGATTCCGCGCCAGTAATACGGATGAACGCACCCATGATGGTGAGGATGAGCCCGGTGGTCTGCGGCTTGCTCACGGCGTGGACGCGGGACATCGTGTCCTTAAAGCGCGCCAAGCCAATGGCGGCGGCGAGGATGAGCAGGCTGCCGCTGATGACGAGGATGAGCGAGAGGATATCGGCGATTAGAGACCAACTCATTGGTTATCCCTCTTCCTAAACCTGGTAACAGACACGGTGGAGATGAAGCCGAGCAGCGCGATGACCAGCATGGCCGAGACCACGGAGGTATCTAGCGACCAGCACATATAGGTCGCCAGAGCGCATTGGAACATGGCGGTAAAACCGTCCATTCCCACCAGCCGGTCGAGGGAGTTGGGCCCGGTGATAATGCGCCAGACGGTAATTAATACGGAGACCCACAGCAAGAATGCGGGAACCAGCAGGATGGCGTGATAGATCTGCGGATCCATTATGGGTGGCTCCTTTCAAAGATCTCGATCATGGAAGATTCTAGACGGGACACGGCATCGATTTCGCGCTGAATCTGTGCTTCATCCCGAGCATCCAGGATGTGGATGGTGATCATGCGATTGGCGATGTCAATGTCTGTCACCGTTCCACCCGGCTGCAGGTTGTACAGGGTCACCGCAAGGGAGAGAATGAACTCATTTTCCAGGCGCATCGGCAATTCCAGGATGGCGGTTTTAGGCAGTGGCTGCGGCCGGGAGGCCAGCCAGCCCACCTTGAGGGAGGCATAAAACAGCTCCCAGAACCAGCGCAGCATGTAGCGCAGGAATTTGCCCCACGCGACCTCGACGCCGGCAATCGGCATCGCCGGCAGCGGCAGGGCGAAGACGATGACCAGGGCGACGAGGAGGCCGCCGACGACATTGCCCACCGTGATTTCGCCCATGAGCATGCACCACATGACCGTGATCCAGACGGTAAACCACGGCCGGAAGCGGTAGCGCACACCGGCAAAGCGGCTCTTAGTCATCGCGGGCCTCCTTCTTTACTGGGGTAGGGCTTTCTGGTGCCTCCGATTTCGCCGGTGCGTCCGAGCTTGGCTTCTCCTTGTCGCCGGATTCCGGATCGTGCGCCGGGCCGGGGTCTGGCAGCAGGTGGCTGCGCTCCTTGTACGAGTCCGCGCCGCCTTCGTAGCGGTCCTTCTGGTCAAGGTGCCGGGTGGGGTTATCTGCATTTTCTCCCAGTACGGCGTACTGATAAATGGAGGTATCCTGTGCGGATTCGGCCGCGCGGGAGGTGACACCGGAAATCGGGCCGGCCAGGAAGGTAATCGAGGTCGAGGCAATGACCAGCAGCGCCGTGGCACCCACCATGCCGAACGGCACGCGGCCGACATCCTGGCGGGAGGAAAATTCGACCTCATCGGTGATATCAGAAAGTGGGGCCGGGCGGGCTAGGGCGACATTGCCTTCGGGGGCATCAGCGCGGTCGCGCTGGAAGCCCTTGGCCCAGACCAGCATCATGACGTAGAGCGTCAGCAGCGAGGTCACCAGCGCGCCGCCGATGAGCACCCACGCCAGCCAGGAGCCCTCATTGGCACCTGCCTGAATGAGGATGATCTTGCCCAGGAAGCCAGAGAACGGCGGCACACCACCCAGGTTGATGGCCGGGATGAAATACAGCACGGCGATAAGCGGGGCGGAATACATTAGCGAGCCCAGGCGCCGCAGCGAGGATGTACCTGCTTGGCGCTCGATAAGGCCGACGACCAAGAAGAGCGCGGTCTGCACCAAAATGTGGTGGATGGCGTAGAAAATAGCGCCGGATAGCCCCTGGGCGGTGCCCAAAGAGACGCCGAAAATCATATAGCCGATGTGGCTGACCAGCGTAAAGGAGAGCAAACGCTTAATATCGGTCTGCGCGATGGCGCCCAAGATGCCCACCAGCATGGTGGCCAGCGCCACCCACATCAGCACGGTATCGAGCCCACCATAGGTAAAAATGGACGTGCGCGCGCGGATGATCGCATACACACCGACCTTGGTCAGCAGACCGGCGAACACGGCCGTGACCAGCGAGGGCGCGGTGGGGTAGGAGTCTGGCAGCCACGCGGCCAGCGGCACCACTGCTGCCTTAATGCCAAAGGCCACGAGCAAGGTGGCGAAGATGGCGGTGCGGGTGCCCTCCGGGATGTCCTGCATGCGTTGGCCAATCTGGGCCATGTTCATGGTGCCGACGGAGGCATAGACATATGCCAGGGCCAGCAAGAAGATCATGGATGAGGCCATCGAGACCATCACATAACCCACGCCGGCGCGCACGCGGCCTGCCGATGCCCCCAAGGTCAACAGCACGTACGAAGCCACGAGGAAGACCTCGAAGCCGACGTACAGGTTAAATAGGTCGCCGGCCAAAAAGGAGATATTCACGCCCATGGTCAGCAACATGTAGGTGGGCAAAAAGACCGCGACGGGTTCATCCTTGGTGCCATCGCGCACACCCTGGGAAATGGCGTACCAGATGACGGAGAACAGCACCACAGACGAGGTAAAGAGGATCATCGTGGAGAGCCGGTCCGCCACTAACGTGATGCCCACGGGAGCGTCCCAGCCGCCTATTTGCAGCGTCTGTATGCCATGGAAATCCACTATTATGATCAGGCTCGCGTTCACCGCAGCCGTAATCAGCAGGGAGAAAAAGGCGATCTGGCGCTGCACATTAGGCATGCGGGCAAACAGCAGCGAGAGCGCTGCGGCCACGGCCGGGATGATAATGGGCAGCGGGATAAGCACACCGACGTACGGGTACATCGTTTCGGCAGCTTGGTGGAATGGCTCAGTCATCTTCGGCTCCCTTCACCGGCTCCTCGAAGGATTCGGGGCCGAAATTATCGCCTTCCTTGGTGGCGCGCCCGGTGGCGGGGTCATTGGAGGCATCGTGGTCTGCGCTCGCCGCGGCATTGCCGGGCTTGGAGGCCTTGGCGGCAATCGCGGTATCTTCGGCGTCATCTTCAATGACGTCGGCGGTGCGGTAGCGGTACTGGCGGTAGGCCAAGGTAAGGATGAAGGCCGTCAGTGCCATGGAAATGACGATGGCGGTAAGGATCATCGCTTGGGTGAGAGGATCCGCAATATCGCTGCCATAAGGCTCGGCCTCGCGGCCATCGATGGGCGGTGAACCCGCAGGGCCGCCGGCCTGCAGCATGAAGAGGTTGGCGCCATTGCCCAGCAAGAGCAGCCCGAGCAGCATCTTGGTCATGGCTCGGTCGAGCAAAAGGTAGATGCCCGCAGAAACCATTACTCCGGCGGCGAGCAGGAGGAAGAGGTTGGCTTGCATTTATTTCTCCTTTCCTGCGTTGTCCCCGGAACCTGTGCCGGAAGAGCTCGTTGCGGCTGGTATCTTTTCTTTTTTCTTCTCTTGTTTTTGCGCCCGCTGGGCCTTTTGCTTGGTGCTGCGCTCCCGGTTCTTCCGCGTCAGGGAACGGGCGCGGTCGCGAGCGCGTTGCTTACGCATCTCTTCTTCCTCATCCAGCTTGGCGCCGAGCGAGCTGAGCACGTAGAGCGTTAGCCCCACGACGATGAGGTAGACGCCCAAGTCAAAGACCAGCGCCGAAGGCAGCGAGACCGCGCCGATAAGCGGGATCTCGGGTGAGGTATATCCGCTGGTAAATGGCGGGTAGCCAAAGAACATCGGCACCACCACCGCCAGGGCGGAGAAGGAGAGGCCAGCGCCCATGGTGCGCCCGGCATCGATGGGCAGGGCCTCATCGAGCTCCGCGCGGCCACCGGCCAGGTAGCGCAGGATGAGCGCGAGAGCGGCCACAAGGCCACCGGCGAAACCGCCGCCTGGCGCATTGTGCCCGGCGAAGAAGAAGTAGAACGACAGCGCCATCATGGAGGGGAAGAGCACGCGGGTGGAGACATCGATCATCAGCGAGCGGTTGAGCGCCTGCTCCGATTCCGAGCCCGCGGCCAGCCAGCGGCGACCCGTGACCTGCAGGGTAGGCCGGCGGCTGTCCCTGGAGAAGGATTGGGTGCGGTAAATCAGGGAAGCTACACCGAGCGCGGCGATGATAATGACCGTGATCTCCCCAAAGGTATCCCAGGCGCGCAGGTCCACCAGCAAGACGTTGACGGCATTGGCGCCGTGGCCAATCTCCTTGGCCAGCTCCGGCATGTACTGCGAGATGGGTTCGGCAGACCGCGCGTTGATGGCGAACATCGCCACGATGGTGACGGTCAGGCCGGTGCCGACGGATAGCCACGCGCGCAGGCGGCCCATCTTCGGGTCCTGCTTCCACTCGGTAGACGCCGGAATGCGGCGCAGCACCAGCATGAATAGCACCATGATGATGGTTTCTGTCAGCAGCTGGGTTAGCGCCAAGTCCGGGGCACCGTGGATGGCAAAGACGAAGGATAAGGAATAGCCGGTAATGCCGACGATGATGACGGCAGAGAGGCGGTTATCGGTGACCGTGGCGGCGATGGCGGCCACCATCATGATGATGGCGGCGACGACCTGCCAGGGGTTTTCTGCAACCACCATGCGGATATCCGTGAGATCACCGGTAATCAGCATCGTCAGCGGCAGCACCATCACGGTGGCGAAGATAACGGTCAGGTTGAGCTGCAGCGAACCGCGCTGGGTAACGGCCGTGGTGCGCAGGGAGAGCTTGCGCAGGGTGGAGATGACCTTGTCGTAGACAGCGTCGGCATCACCAAGCGCGGGGTACGCAAACTGCCATTGCTCGAGTACCTGGCGGCGCCAGTGGACGATGATTCCGGCCACGATGATGATGGCGGATACGCCCAAGGTCACCGACCATCCGTGCCAGAGGGCCAGGCCGTGGTAGTCACCTGTCCCAAAGGTGGAATCGAGGTGCTGATCGATGGCCGCCGAGAGCGCCTGCGGCGCGATGCCGAGCACGATGGTCAGCGCGGTGAGCACGGCCGGGGCGAGCCACAGGCCCACATTGACCTTGTGCATCGTGGCCACAGCCTTAGAGACGCCGTCTTTATCGTCCGGGAGGTTCTTGGTGGCAAAGGCGCCCCACAAAAAGCGCAGGGCATAGGCCATGGTGAGGATGGAGCCTGCCACATAAGCCACCAGGATCATATTGCGCGGCATACCAATGAGCAGCTCTTCGTGCATGGTGGATTCCAGCACGGCTTCCTTGGACACGAAGCCAAAGAGTGGGGGAACACCCGCCATGGACAGGGCGGAGATAACTGCGATGCCATAGAGGAAGGGCTGCCTGCGCCCGAGGCCGGATAGCTTTGTAATATCGCGCGTGCCCGAGCAGTGATCGATGGCACCAACCACCATAAAGAGTGCAGCCTTAAAGAGTGAGTGGGCAAAGGTGAGCGCCAGGCCCGCCTGCATGGCTTCCCGGGAGCCAACCGCCACGATGGAGGTAATAAAGCCCAGCTGGGAAACCGTGCCATAAGCCAAAATCAGCTTGAGATCCTTTTGTTTTAGCGCCATCCAGCCGCCGAGCAGCATGGTAAATACGCCTAAGGAAATGACCACGAGGTGCCAGGTGGCTACCTCGTACATATCCGGTGCCAGGCGCGCGACCAGGTAAATTCCGGCCTTGACCATGGCCGCGGAGTGCAGGTACGCCGAGACCGGGGTTGGTGCTGCCATCGCACCCGGCAGCCAGAAGTGTGCCGGCACGATAGCGGATTTGGTGAGCGCACCGACCAGGATAAGCACGATGGCGACGGTGACGTACGGCGTTTGGGGGAAGTGATCGTATGCGCTGATTTCGCTAAACGTCCACGCCCCGGTCTGCCGGCCGAGCAGGCAGATGCCCATCAGCATGGAGAGGCCGCCCATGACGGTGACCATCAGGGCCTGCTGTGCAGCGCGGCGCGAGGAGGCGCGCTCGGCATAGTAGCTGACCAATAGGTACGACAAGAGGGAGGTGATCTCCCAGAAGACGTACATGAGCAGCAGGCTATCGGAGGTCACAAGCCCAAACATGGCGGTGGCAAACCCCACCATTTGGCTGGCGAACATGGCAAGCCGGCGGCGCGTGGAATCGAAATAACCCCAGCAATACAGCAGGACCAAAGCGCCCATCCCTAAGATGATGAGGCTAAAGAGCCCGCCCAGGGCATCCATGCGCAGATCCACGGCGAGGTGCGCGGCCGGCATCCACTCGATGGTGTAATTCAGCGCGCCGCCGTCGCGGAAGGTGCCCCGGGCAAAGTGCGCGAGGGTCCACACGAAACCGACACCGGGAACTATTGCCAATAAACCAAAGGCTGGGCGGCCCACATTCATAATGAGCAGCGGTGCAACCACGGTGGCAACGATGAGGGCACCCAGAAGTATTAGCACGTTGGAATCTGCGCTCCTTAGGTTGTGTCAAGTTCTCAGACCCTCGTTGCCGCGGGGCGTGACGATATGCACCGGGAGCATATACACACCAAGACAGTTCGTACTCGGCCGAGTACGAACTGTCCCACTTGTGCAAGCAGCGTGGCCGGAAACGGGGTCAACTCGTCGAAAGTTTACCGGTTTTTCCACAACTTCGAAAGATTATTTTTAGCGCACAGTATTATATGCCACCCGTTGCGCGCTTTTTCTATGCGTAACGCTGCAAGAAAAGCGCCTCCGCAGTGGCGATGTGCTCGATCTCGGTGGGATCGACGGACTCATTGGCGGAGTGGATGGTGCACTTGGGCTCCTCCACGCCGTAGAGCGCGATTTCCGCGTTGGGGTGTGCTTCCTGCAGCTCGGTGGTCAGCGGGATGGAGCCGCCCATGCCCTGCGCTGCGGTGTCCTTGCCATAAGCCTCGGATAGGCACTGGCCCAAAAGTGCCACGGCGGGTTTTTCCGGGTCGGTGGAAAAACCAGCATTGGCCTCCACGACCTCCGCCTTGACGTGCGCGCCCCACGGCGCGTGGTTTTTCACGTGCTCGCACACGGCCTCGCCAATGGCGCGGGCATCGGTTCCGGCTGGAACGCGCAGGTTCAGCTTGGCGGCCGCGGTAGCAGGAACGGCGTTGACGGCCTCAGCCACTGGGGTAGAGGTAAAGCCGGTCACGGAAATGGCCGGGCGGGACCACACCATATCTGCCACCGGGGTAGCGCCCTCCGGATCCTTGGAGCCCATGATCTCGGTGCCCTCGAGCAGCTGCGCATCGCCGCGGAAGGCCTCGGCCGGGTAGTCCTGGCCCTGCCAGTGGGCGCTGGTATCCACGCCATCGATGGTGGTGCGGCCATATTCATCTGTGAGCGAATCCAGCGTGCGCATCAGCGCCTTCACTGCGTCTGGGGCCGCGCCGCCGAATTGGCCGGAGTGTACGGGCGCGGCCAGGGTATTGACCTCGACCTCAATCTGCGCGCCGCCGCGCAGGGAGGTGGTCAAGGTGGGCTGGCCCACCGCGGCATTGCCGGCATCTGCAATCAGGATGGCATCGGCAGCGAAAAGCTCCGGGCGGTCCTTGATGAGCTGGGACAGGCCCTCGCCACCGCGCTCTTCAGAGCCTTCGATGAGGTACTTCAGGTTCACCTTGGTACCGCCATTGGCTTCCAGTGCGCGCAGGGCCGCTAGGTGCATGGCCACATTGCCCTTGCAGTCCGCGGCGCCGCGGCCGTACCAGCGGGTGGTGCCCTCGGCATCGGCGCGCTCGGTCAGGGTGAACGGATCGGATTCCCAGGCCGCGCGGTCTCCTGCGGGCACGACATCGTAGTGCGAGTACAACAGGACGGTCTTGGCGCCTTCCTCGCCCTTGCGCTCGCCCAAAATCGCGGTGGAGCCATCCGCGGTAGTGATGGTTTCTACCGTTGCCCCGGCTTCTTCAAGCGCGGCCTTCACCCACTGGCTTGCGCCCTGGGCTTGGTCTTCCAAGCCCGGCTCATTGTGCACGGAGTTGAATGCCACGAGCTCGCTGAGCTGGCGGAAGATGGTGTCGCGGTCGCTACGTATGCTGTCAATCATATCTGTCATGCAATCCAAGGTACCTTGAGCGCTTGGGCTGCAATACAGATCCGCACGACAATTCCTATGCATTCCTGCCCGCGCTTGCCGATGCCCCCACCTTCCCCACCGCGCCACCTTCCGTCGCCGCCATCCTTCCGAGGGGAAGTGCTACAGCGGTGTGCGGCGGGCAAAAGATCGCTACAGGCAAGCGCGTTGTTTCTTGCAGTAGGGGTAGGAGAGTGCCAGAATGGGCGTTAGCACTCGGACAGGATGAGTGCTAGATAAATCTCCATCGTTGTGGTTGAGGTTGGTCCACACTCACCAGCCATGCCGTCGCGGGCGTCCGCAGCGAGAAAGACGTGAGTGTCGTCCTCAATAAATCCAAGGAGCACAAACACTATGGCAAAGATTATCGCTTTTGATGAAGAGGCCCGCCGCGGCCTTGAGCGCGGCCTGAATACTCTGGCTGACGCAGTCAAGGTCACCCTCGGGCCCAAGGGCCGCAACGTCGTCCTAGAAAAGTCCTGGGGCGCACCGACCATTACTAATGACGGCGTTTCCATCGCTCGCGAAATCGAGCTCGAGGATGCTTACGAAAAGATCGGCGCCGAGCTGGTCAAGGAAGTTGCTAAGAAGACCGATGACGTCGCCGGCGACGGCACCACCACCGCAACCGTTCTGGCACAGGCACTCGTCCGCGAAGGCCTGCGCAACGTAGCCGCTGGTTCCAACCCAATGGGCATTAAGCGCGGCATCGAGACCGCGACCAAGAAGGTTGTGGACTCCCTGCTGTCTTCCGCAAAGGAAGTAGAAACCCAGGAGCAGATCGCTACCACCGCTGGCATTTCCGCCGCAGACCCGGCAATCGGTGAGAAGATCGCCGAGGCTATGTACACCGTGGGCAACGGTTCCGTAAACAAGGACTCCGTTATCACTGTGGAAGAGTCCAATACCTTTGGCGTAGACCTCGAGGTTACTGAGGGTATGCGCTTTGATAAGGGCTACATCTCCGGCTACTTCGCTACCGATATGGAGCGCCAGGAGGCAGTCCTGGAGGATCCGTACATCTTGCTGGTTTCCTCCAAGATCTCCAATATCAAGGATCTCGTCCCGCTGCTGGAAAAGGTCATGCAGTCCGGCAAGCCGCTGCTGATCATTGCTGAGGACGTTGAGGGCGAAGCCCTGTCCACCCTCGTGGTGAACAAGATCCGCGGCACCTTCAAGTCCGTTGCCGTGAAGGCTCCGGGCTTCGGTGACCGCCGCAAGGCAACCCTGCAGGACATGGCCATCCTGACCGGCGGCCAGGTCATCTCCGAAGAGGTTGGCCTCTCCCTCGAGACCGCCGAGCTCGAGTACCTGGGCCAGGCACGCAAGGTCGTTGTCACCAAGGATGAGACCACCATTGTCCAGGGTGCTGGCACCCAGGAGCAGATCGATGGCCGCATCAAGCAGATCCGCGCCGAGATTGAGAACTCCGATTCTGATTACGACCGCGAGAAGCTGCAGGAGCGCCTGGCTAAGCTCTCCGGCGGCGTGGCCGTGCTCAAGGTCGGTGCCGCCACCGAGGTTGAGCTCAAGGAGCGCAAGCACCGCATCGAAGACGCTGTCCGCAACGCCAAGGCAGCCGTGGAAGAAGGCATCGTGGCCGGCGGTGGCGTTGCCCTGCTGCAGGCCGCTTCCGTCCTTGATTCCATCGAGGCCGAAGGCGATGAAGCCACCGGTGTAAATATCGTCCGCGAGGCACTGTCTGCACCGCTGAAGCAGATCGCTCACAACGCTGGCCTGGAGCCTGGCGTCGTTGCAGATAAGGTCTCTGGCCTGCCTGCTGGCGAGGGCCTGAATGCCGCTACCGGTGAGTACGTCAACCTCATGGAATCCGGCATCAATGACCCGGTTAAGGTCACCCGCTCTGCACTGCAGAACGCTGCGTCCATTGCGGCACTGTTCCTGACCACCGAGGCTGTTGTGGCTGATAAGCCAGAGCCTGCCGGCTCCAACAACGCTATGCCCGACGCTGACGCCATGGGCGGCATGGGCTTCTAAGAGCCCTGCACAACGCCTGGCGCATACTGAGCTCCCGCTCTTATATGCGCCTGAGTCTGGCGAAAGCTGTGGGCCTCAGAGTATACTGAACGTACGCGGGATGCCCCTACTTAGTTCCCAAATTTCGCCGGTAGGGGCGGCCAGGGACGGATCTCTGACTTAGTGTCGTTTTATGTGCGCCTAGTAGCCGACTGGGATTTTGCCCAGTCGGCTTGTTTCGCGGTTATGGGGGTAGGCTGCTGCGGCTTCTTTAACTGAGGCGGGGTCAGGGTAATGCTTGTGATGTCGCGTCATGGCAAAGAAGACGTTGAGTTGTCGGCGAGCGAGTGCGACGAGCACAGCGTTGTGATGCTTGGCCTAACCTCGGAAAGTGGGCACCTCCGGAGGTTAGGCTCAAGTGTCGATTCGATCGCATTGATTGTGGCATTATCAGCGTCGACCACATCATGCTGCACTAGTCATTCTGGCTTATCTCCTTTTACAGGTTGGAAACCTACGCACAACCCTTAGCCACTTCCCATCTACTCAAACGGATCAATACCTAGTGCACTTCGAGTTTCGAAGAAATTACTTCCACATTATTGACTAAAAGAGCACAACAACCCTCTGTAGAATTCACTTTCCGGGCGGAGGCTAGATTGAAACTCCGCTACAGGAAAACTACTGGTAGACACTCCACTTACACGGGCGATGAGCTTAACAACGACACCCCTATTTGTGGTCAATCGAGAGAAGTTATTCCCATAAAGTTACAAAGTTAGCCTATACTGACCGCAGCGTGCCCATGTTGTTCATGTTGTTCGACATTACTTGGCCACACTCAGTCTCATCAGTACAATTTCAGCGATTGAAAAGGATTTGAAGTGGATCTGTTGCTCCAGATTAATGAAATCGTTTCTGGCCCGATAAAAGACTTGTTGGTAGAAGTCTCTGGCGGAAACTTTCCCGATATAAAGCTACCTGAGATTAATTTCCCAGAAGTCCCGCCACTGTCTTCTCCCACCTATCCGGAAAACATCAGTCTTGAAATTGGCGGTTCCTCTTTTGAAAATCTTGGCTCCTCCGAGCAGTTCAATGGTAACGGCTCTTCTGAGTTCTTCAACGATGCAGGCTCTTCCGAATTGTTGAACGATCTTGGGTCCTCTGATTTCGACCTGTTCAACGGGGATGTTTCTCCTGACTTCTTGAACGATTTCAACTCTTCCGATCTCGATCTCAGCGCACTCGGTAGCTTGCTTTAAGTCGCACCGATATGGGGATTTGCGGATGCGTGAAGCTTGAATGAAGGCATAAGCACTTCTTCTGCTTTCACTGACGATATTAAAGATAGGTCAAGTTTCAGTAGACGGAATCCGCAGGAGATGAAATCAGTGCTGGCTTGTTAAAAATACGTCCGGTTCAGTGTGAGCTGGACGTATTTTTCTCTTTTTCAGAGATGAGAACAAAACTGGGGTCAAGTAGCAGGGGGGTGTTCCTATGTAGTTTGTCAGCTTGGATTCTAGGGGTCGTTGCAACGATGATGGTTACTTTGGTGTGATACTACCGGTTTGTGTCAGGGCGTTGGTCATTACTTCGGCTGGGGTGCGCCAGTTGAGTGCTTTGCGTGGTTTGTGGTTGTGAATGTTGGCGATCATCTCTAGGTCCTCGGCGCTGTAGATGGACAGGTCGCTGTTTTTGGGAAGGTTTCTCCTGAGCCTGCCGTTGGTGTTTTCGTTGCTGCCGCGTTCCCACGGTGATCCTGGATGGCAGAAGTAGATGGGAATGTCAGTGGCCATGGTAAAGGATTTATGGCCTGCCATTTCGCTTCCTTGGTCCCAGGTAATTGATGACCAGAGTGCTTTATCGATTCCAGTAACAGCCTTGTGCAGGGCTGTGAATACTTCTTTGCTGGTGTGCCTGCCTGCCAGGTGGCCAAGGACAACAAATCGGCTGACGCGTTCTACTAATGTGATCACCGCGGATTGGTTATTTTTACCAAGGATGAGGTCGCCTTCCCAGTGGCCTGGCAAAATACGTTCAGTAACCTCTTCTGGCCGGTCGTCGATGAGGATCATGTCGTCAACGAAGCGTTGCTGGGCCGGTGTGGTGGTGCGTGTGTGGCGTTTCTTGCGTTTCTTTCTGCCGGTAGGCAAGTCCAAGCCAAGGTCTTTGAGTCTTCCTTTGGACTGTAGATAAAAGGCGTCATAAATCGTTTCGTGACTAATGCGCATGTCCTTATCAGTGGGGTAGTCGATGGGCAGGCGATTGGAAATCTCCTCCGGTGACCATTGTGCCCGCAATTGTGCGCATACATAGTCCCATAACCTTTTGTTGGCCAGCAGTTTCGGTATTTTCGGCCGCAATCTCCGCGCACAGGCCTTATAACTGGGCGGTTTCTGCACGATACGGGCCTTGGGCGCTGTGGTTTCTGCGTACTTCACGCTGAATTGACGAGGCACTTCGCCCTAAACAGCGCCCGATTTCCCGCAGCGGCACATGCTCACGAAGAAGGTCGGCGATAATAACGCGTTCTTCAAAGCAAATATAGCGATCACTGATGCGTTTATACGGATCCACACCGCCAGGCAAGGCAGGGGCACAAAGCCGTCCAGATTCGATGACGTCATGGCGTTGGCGCAGCGCTTTCATGAGTCTTTTATACGTGGTCGCGTCCTCGCCGACGGGTATGAACTCTTTACGCGGTCCTCCGGATTTGATGAGTCCTTTTTCGAAGTCTAAAGACAATCGACGATCAATTCCTACCCCAGCCCCAGCATCACCAACAGGCAAGCTCGCCAACCGAAGGCGTAAGTATTCCACCCTTAACTGTGTTTGGCGGACTTTCCGGGCATACCTCGATAGCCGGATATGACACTCGGCTTCTGTAGCAACGGCATACGCAGCGGTGGGATGCACCCCACACGTTTTGGCGGCTTGGTGCACCGAAAGTCCGCCTTTAACTAGTTCTACAAGCTGTAAAGCCTGGCTACCGCGGCGATCAACTCGTTTGGCTTTATGCACGACTGGCACTCCATGAGCATGACAAAAATTCAAAGCATGCACGTAATGACAGCCAAGCTCACCAGCAGCCGAGCGAACGCTACGCCCACTGCCAACCATGGACACCAAGCCACGACGATCCGACTCAGACAACGAATGAAACGGGCCAACAACCCCAGGCACAACAACACCCTCCTAAGGGAAAGTGTTGCAACGACCCTCTGAACTCAAGCAGTCTCGCGGGTGGGGTTGACGGGGTGGATCCTCAACTCGGGATTTTTAGGTGTGTTGTTTTGCGCGCGATTGGTAGCCGACTGGGATTTTTCCAGTCGGCTTGTTTCGTTGTTAGGGGTTAGGTTGCTGCGGCTTCTTTTGCTGGGGCGGGGTCGTGGTAATACTCGTGGTTGCGCATCATGGCGTAGAGGACGTTGAGTC
>NZ_JBEHFM010000017.1:0-41832 GCF_040225675.1 Corynebacterium sp. KPL2680 | reverse complement strand
CTAAGCCTGTACACGCTGATGGTACTGCAACCGGGAGGTTGTGGGAGAGTAAGTCACCGCCGACACCAAACAACAAACAAACAACAAAATAAAGTTTGTACCGAGAGGGGCAAGGACACCGATTCCAACGGTGTGCTTGCCCCTCTTCTTCGTGATCCCAGAATTTTCTATACTGAATCCCATGAGAACTCTTGCACAGGCGGTAACCGGTCTTGTCCGGTCTAATGATCCCGATCTGAACAAAGGTGCCCGGGGCGTGTATTACAGTGACCGTATATATGAAGCCGCTGAGCTTTTAGAACAGGCAGAAGAGGATCCTGCACAACTTTCTGGGATCGTGCCGCCAAGTCCATCCGATATCGTGCTTGTTGGTCTAGATGCGGTAGAAGAGGTCCTCAAGACTATTCCTCGGGTCAATGACTACGCCCATGCCGTAAGGGATGCCGGCGAAGTCTTGGCGCGGGTAGTTTCCTCCGCGGCACAGCAAGCTAGTTATTCTGGTTGCGCTTTGGCCGACTGGTTTATACGAATGAATCAGATTCTCCCAGCGGAAGAAATCGGCCTCGACCCAGTCTATTTGGCACCTGCCTTTGGTGAAGAGGGGGTGGCTCGCATCCGTTCGTGGAATACGGCGGAGCAAGGTAGTGGATACGTGGGGCGTCGGTTAGCGGTACTAGAAGGAACTAGTGAGGCCGTCCTTCGTCCCCATGGTCTCAAGGGAAGTGCGGCGTCGCGCTATGAGGAGATTATTGCCGGCCTTTGTGATATAGGCCGCTACGATCTTGCCTTCGATTGGTCCGAGAAGGCAGTTGGTGAGTGCGCCCCAGCGGAAATCCGAAATATCGCCTCGGGTTGGGCCGTACTTGCTAAGGAGCATTTTCCCGAACACTCGGAGCGCGTGGCTCGCAGTGTATTCGACACATATCCAGAACTGTCGTTCGCTCAACAACTCTATGCTGCGGGCACCGACAAGGCGAAATCTGCGGCGCATATACAAGACACGTTGGCGGCGAAGCCGTGGGACTTAGCGATGTTCCAGCACTTGTGCCTTGAAGACCCTGGACTTGCCTGGAGAACCGTCATAAAGGCGGGAATGGAGCAGTCAATGGCGCAACGATTCCTCGATGACCTCCCGGCTCAGGCTCTTCCCTTCGTTCGCGACGATGTCGCAACTTACCTAGATTCGACTAAGGTTGGTCGCGACATGGGCATCGAGCTGCTGCAGACCATGAGAGAAAAGTCGGCGGAACTTGGGGATCCCTGGGATGTGGACTTCAACGTGTTTTTGACAGGACTGCGCCGTCGCTACGCCGAACGGCATGTCATTTTAAGGCGACTGGACGAGGTTTCCCTTATCGCTTGATTTGGTTACTGAGAAAACGCAAAATTCGTGACTATGAGTGTGCAGGAAGTCAGCATTACAACGTGACTACAGCAAACCGCGGGCAATGCTCATGGGGTGGTGTACAAATCGCTTTACTTGTTGTAAACATGTTTACATGAGCGAGTCAGTAATTAGTTTGCGCGTTAACGCGAAGCAGAAAGAGCGCCTAGATGCGCTTGCTTCGCGGACTGGGCGGACTGGAGCCTTCTATCTTCGCAAGGCCCTAGATTCCTACCTCGATGAACTTGAGTATGTGTATGCGCTCGAAGCCGAATCCGAAGCAGCCCGACGCGGAGAATTGGACACGATCTCTTTGCAGGATTTAGAGGACGAGTGTGGTTTGGTCGATTGAGTTCACCCCGCGTGCGGCGAAGGCGTTCCGGAAGCTCGACAAACCGGTACAGAAACAAATCAGTAAGTTCCTTCGTGAGGTAGCAGAGTTAGACGATCCTCGTGTGCGCGGTAAGGGGCTCGTCGCGGACAAGTCTGGATTGTGGCGGTGGAGAGTAGAGGATTATCGAGTGATTGTTTCCATCCTCGATGAAACGGTGGTCGTCAACGTCATCGATGTAGGACATCGACGCAATATTTACCTTTAACCATTTGGCAAAGGTAAAAGAAAAAGCACCAGAAACAATCTGGTGCTTGAGAGTCCTGACTAGAGGACGAGCAGGTCATAGCGGGTGGATTTGACATCGGAAAGCCGCTTTCGGGCGCGCTCTAGGCGCTGCCATTGTTCCTGGGGGATGGATTTGCGGGCGATGGTGACGGTTTCAGCATCGGGGGTTCCCCAAGCAATGGGCATGGGGGAGATTTGCTGCCAATGCTCCTTATCGGAAGTAGAACGCTGGCCGGACACAGCGGCGACAGGCACCTTGGTGCCCACGGTGCGTTGGACGCCGGGAATGTAGGTTACCGTGCGCAGGCACGCGCCCCAGCGTGGGGGAAGGGACGGATCCACATTGGTATTCACCAAGGCAAGAAGGATCATGTCTCGTTCGTTGACCTGTGCGATGACGGCGGGAGCGAGCGGATAAGAATCATACAGCGATTGGGCCGTTCCCACCTTGCTTGCGGCGGCGACGCCGACGACGGCAACGACGATGCCAAAGAGGATGAGCCCTAATCCCACGGTTATCCCCCAGGAAAAGCTCCACCACACGGCGGCGCCGGCGATGATCAGGATGAGGCCGAAGATAAGCCCGGATACGCGAAGGCGGTTGGAATCGCGCAATAACTCGTTATTGGCCTTAGCAAAGGACTCGTCAACGTCGAACTTAAAGATCTTCATTGGCCTAAGTCTACTGCGTCCATGAGCCGGTAGGCATATCCTTGCTCGGCGAGGAAGCGTTGGCGGTGCATGGCGTAGTCCGCATCTAGGCTGTCGCGGGTGACTAGCGTATAAAAGAGCGCCGCGGTTTCCTTCGGACGCAGCAGGCGGCCGAGGCGTTGTGCTTCCTCTTGGCGGGAGCCAAAGGTGCCGGAGACCTGGATGGCTAGTGCAGCTTCGGGCAGGTCAATGGAGAAGTTGGCCACTTTGGATACGACGAGGATGGATAGCACGCCCTTACGAAATTGCTGGAAGAGCTTTTCGCGCTTGGCGGTAGAGGTGGTGCCATCGATGACGGGGGCATCGAGGTGTTCACCTAATTCGCGCAGTTGGTCCACGTATCCGCCGATGATGAGCGCTTGCTGGTCGTGGGAAGCAAGGATCTTATCGACGGCGCGGAGCTTAGCCGAGGCTTGTGCGGCGATGCGGTAGCGGTCGCGCGGCTGCGCGGTGGCATAGAGCATGCGTTCTTCCGGATCCATATCCACGCGGACCTCGATGCACTCCGCGGTGGCGATGTAGCCGGCCATTTCCAGCTCTTTCCACGGCGCATCGTAACGCTTCGGTCCGATGAGGGAGAACACATCGCCTTCACGGCCATCCTCGCGCACGAGGGTGGCGGTAAGCCCTAGCCGGCGCCGCGATTGCAGGTCCGAGGTCATGCGGAATACGGGTGCGGGAAGCAGGTGGACCTCGTCGTAGATAATAAGGCCCCAGTCGCGGGAATCGAAGAGCTCGAGGGCGCGGTATTCACCCTTGGTTTTCCGCGTGACCACTTGATAGGTGGCGATGGTAATCGGCTTGATTTCCTTCTTCTCGCCGGAGTATTCGCCGATATCGTTTGGAGAAAGCGTGGTGCGGCGCAGCAGCTCGTCGCGCCACTGGCGGCCGGCGACGGTATTGGTGACCAAGATGAGGGTGGTGGATTGCGCCTTTGCCATGGCGGCGGCACCGACGATGGTTTTGCCGGCACCGCAGGGCAGCACGACGACGCCGGAGCCGCCGGACCAGAAGGCATCGGTGGCGTATTCCTGGTAATCGCGCAGGTGCCAGCCGTCCTCGTTGAGCGCGATGGGGTGAGATTCGCCGTCGATATAGCCGGCAAGGTCTTCGGCGGGCCAGCCGGCCTTGAGGAGTTCTTGCTTGAGGCGGCCGCGTTCTGAAGGAGCCACGGCGATGGTGTTGTCATCGATGCGCGAACCCAGCAGTTTTCCTACCTTGCCGCGGGAGAGCTCGGTGAGGATAGCGGGCTCTTCGGATTCGAGGATGAGCCCGTGGGCGGGGTGCGCCTGGAGGCGGACGCGGCCGTAGCGGGACATGGTCTCGGCGACATCGACAAGCAGCGATTGCGGGACCGGGAACCGGGAGTAGGTTTCTAGGACATCGACGACCTGCTCGGCGTCGTGCCCGGCGGCGCGGGCATTCCAGAGTGCCAGGGAAGTAATGCGGTAGGTATGCACGTGCTCTGGGGCGCGCTCCAGCTCCGCGAACGGCGCGAGGGCGGTGCGCGCAGCTGCGGAATCTGGATGATCGACTTCCAGCAAGACGGTCTTGTCCGACTGCACAATCAGTGGTCCGTTCATGCGTCTAGGGTAACGGAGGTGATGCGGTGCAAGGGAAACCGGATGGTGGAGCCATCGGCGGCGCGGGCATCGATTTGGCCACCGGCGACGGTCAGTGGGGTGACGGTGCGGGTCTTGGTATTGCCATTTTTATCGGCGTAGCCAATGGTGATGGGGCGTGCGGTGCGCGCGGCGGCGTGGACCAGATCCAGGTTGGGCAGGCTCGGGGCCTCGCCGGTGGTGAGGTTGCGCAGCGCACGCGCTATATCCGGCGGCGCGGCCTGGGCGCGAGGGCTGGGTGTGGGAAGCGTTGCGGGCTCGGGCGCGATGGACAAGCTAGCGCCGTTTTCGTCCTCGGCAGCGGGGGAGAGGCCGTTTTCGCGCAGGCGCTCCAACAGCTCGCTGACGCGCAGCTGGGAAATCGCGACCGTGGGGGCCAGCAGGCGCAGCGGAGCGGCCTTCGCGGCGATCTGCAAGAGGGCTGGGTCCTCGCTGCGCAGGTAGGACAGGGCAGGACCGGAGCGCAAGGTGCCGTGGCGCTTGGTGATGTCCTCGATGTGGAACTCCAACGTATGCGGGACATCGCCATGCGCGGCGAAGAAATCGCGGATCTCCGTGCCCGTCATCCCGCGGTCGAGGCCGCGGCGAAGGGAGGCATCGCTAATGCGGTAAACGCTGGCGAGTCCTGGTGATTCCAAGTCCGCGAGGGACTCCAGGGTGTGGTGGGCCGCGGGCTCGAGGGGCCCTGGCACTAGCACGGTCATATCCGCCTGGACCAGGAAATAGTCGATGGTGTCGGGGGTGAGGGTATCGGCGGCATCGAAGCCATCGATAAGCACGCTGGTGGCTCGCCCGAGCGCGATGGCGCCGATCCATTCCGCCTCGCGGTGCAGCTCCTCGATGGTCTCTGGGGAGGTGTGCGTGGCAAAAAGGGGAAAGGAAAAATGCAGATCCGCTTGAAATTCAGCTGCGGACAGCGGCTGTGCGGAGTTGAGGTAAACATCGAGGATATGCCGGCGAAACTTGGGCAGGCGGTCGGTGCTGGCGGCGAGTACCCGGCCAGATTCCCACGGGGTCCAGGGGGAGTGTTCCCAGGCCACGAGGAGCACGCGCCACTGCGCGGCTAATCCTGCATCGAGCCACTCTTGGGCGGAATCGGTGGGTGCAAGGAAGTTTCCCTCGTACCCGGACGGTTCGCCGCGGTTGATAAGCCGCGCGGACAGGCCAAGCGTAATCAGGCGGCGCAGTTCTGGTTCCGCGATGTCCAGCTGCTTGCTGAGCTGGGCAAGGGGGCGCACGCCGACGGTTTTATCCTTGAGCAGCTCGATCGGCCGGGCACCGAGGGAAGAAATCAGCTGTTGCATGCCGCGCACCACGGACAGGCCCGCGGCGGTACCGGCGTCATCGGCCTTGCGGTCAACGGTGGGCTCGCCGCGCCGCGCGGAGGGCTCGGTGGGAATGTAGGGGACGGTCTGCCCCTTCATGGCGCGGTGCACCTCGCGCGGGAGGCGAACGGTCTGGGAGTCGACGCGCTGCAAGAGATGCTTGGCAATCAGCCGCGGCACGGGGTGGGACGGATTGGTCTCGCGGGTGGTACCGATGCCATTGGAGCGCGCCAGGGTGGCAAGGACGTGGCGTTCGTCTTCAGCAAGGGTATCGATTGTTGCGGGCGATACCTCGAGCTGATTAAGCAGCGACCAGCCGGTGGGCAGCGCAGGCATGACCTCTGGCGGAATCTGCACCGCGCCAAAGGCGAGGCCGCGTTCCTTGAGCTCGCGGGTGATGGCGGGGTTGTGGTCTTCTACCTCTGCAAGCTCGCCGCCGCGCTTGGCGATGTCCTCCAGCACCGCCAACTGCTGTGCGTTACACTCTGCTAGCGCTCGGGCGATAGAGGTGCGCAAGAGGAGCCGCGTGGCCAGCGCCGCGATGGAGGGCGGCAACGGGGTTAAAACATCGGGGCGGTGGCGAAGGATGGTGGCCAGTTCCTCTTCTGAAAGGGAATTAAGCCAGGTGCGAAAATGCGGGAGGTGGGAGGACTGAGTCATGATAAATCACAATTTTAGCGCCCGATTGAGTTACGTTTTTGCCCGAGGTTTGAAATAATAAAGCTATGTCGAATGAAAAGAATGGCTTTGTTTCCCCGGCGTGGCCGGACAATGAACACCGCGAGCATGCAATTACGGAAATTTCTGCGCCTTTTGCTGGTGCTTCCAGCCCTTATGGCGATGATTTGGTGTTGCCGATGCCGGCAGAGAAGTTGAACTACGTTCACCCTTATACCCGCATCAACCGCTAAAAAATTCCCCTTGCCGCAGAAGGCTAGGGGAATTTTTATGCGCTTATTTAGCGGCTGAAGGTCTCAACCAGCTGTGCAATCGGGTCGATGACGTCGCGGTTAGCGGAGTAGAACGCGTTAAAGTCGTGGCGGTTGGCGTGGTAGGCGTCCGAAATCTGTGCCGGTAGCTGCAGGCCGTAAGCGTTAGCGGTGTCCTTAACGAGGTTGTAGACGGCGTCTACGGCGAGCTCATCGGACTTGTTTTCTGCTGCCTGCTGTACTGGCTGCGGTGCTTCAGCAGGTGCGGAAGGGGCGGTGCGCTCGGTCGGCGCGGAGTTCAGGCCAAGGGAAGCCGAGCATGCAGGCCATGCGCCCCATCCCTGGTTAGCCAGGGTGCGCTCAGCGATGACAATCTGCTGCTCGCGGGTTGCCTGGTTAGCGGTAGGGGCGAACTCACCGCCACCGTATGCCTGCCAGGTCTGGGGGTTGAACTGCAGGCCGCCGTGGTAGCCATTGCCGGTGTTGATGTGCCAGTCACCGCCGGACTCGCACTGCGCGAGGCGGTCCCAGTCGGAGTCAGGGGCAGCGGCGGCGTTCGGTGCCATGATGGCAGCGGCTGCGCCCAAGGCAACGGTGCCTGCGGTGAACTTGGCGGCAAAGTGGTTAGTCTTAGCGGAGTGGCGTCCCATAAAAGTAGTCCTTTCCGTAGTGCCCGTTTTCGTGTAAATGTTTTGCGCCTAGAAGAAAGGATGGGCAGGGAAACCTTCTTTGCGGCGACACTGAGGGCCAGCGTAGTGGTTTATAACGAAATAGTCACGTTCTGGGCACTAAATGGGAAAGAATTGAGACTATTGTGGTTCCGTCCGCAATATTTCCGCAGGTAGTGACAGTGTTGTGAACTATGCCACACGACACGTGGAACTTCTGTTCTGTATAACTTCCAGCTAAACTTAAGAATTTACCCAAGAGAAGAGGTGGATACCTATGCCCATTGGCAAAGTGAAGTGGTATGACGCCGAGAAAGGTTTCGGTTTCGTTAGCAATCCGGGCGATGAAGACGTCTACGTCGGCCGGAATGTCCTGCCCAAGGGAGTAGAAGAAATCTTTCCGGGTCAGCGCATCGAATTCGATTTCGCGGCGGGGCGCCGCGGGCCGCAGGCACTGCGGGTGCGTGTGCTGGACAAGCCGCGCCGTCGCACGCCGTCGCGCAAGCCGGAAGAGCTCGGCAGCATGGTCTCAGATGTTATGACCCTGCTGGAATCGCAGGTGCAGCCGGTACTGAACTCGGGGCGCTACCCCGAGCGCAAGACTGGGCGCCAAGTAGCAGAAATCCTCCGCGCAATTGCGAAGGATTTAGATAGTTAATCATCCATGGTGGATAGGGACCACACGGTGGCGAGGGGGGTTTCTTCGCCATCGTCATCGGTGCCAATCATGAGGGAGGAGACTTCCACCACCATGAGCCGGGGGCGCTCGCCAGTTGATGCCTCGATGGGGTCTACCGAACCGGGGATATCTACCTCGGTCGTTTCATTCGCACCATGAGAGGTTTCGTCATTGGCGGCGGGGTCATCATAAATGGACAGCACCTTCCATTCGTGATTAGAAATCTCCCCGGGGATTTCCAGATGCAAGGTGTCATCCTCGCCCACCGTTAGTTGGGGGACATCGCCTTCGGGGCAATCGGTTCCCGGCTCGCATACGAGGTAGGGCGTGACCTCCTTGGTGTTATCCCCCACGGAGGCGGTAATAGCAATCTCGCTCGGCTCTGGGCCCGGGCGCGAATTGCGCCAGCTCTGAAAGATCACCACGGAGGCGACGATGACCGCCACGACCACGATGAGCGCGAGGATTTGCAGCAGCGACTTTTTCCTTGCTTCCTTACGGGTTGCCATGGCCCATTACTTTACTCGAACGCGGTAGAGCTCATCCCACCGCTTGCCGGTAAGCCAGAATTCATCGGTGCCCTCGATATGTGCGATGCCGTTTAAGACGTCATCGGGATCGGTATATTTCGATTTATCGATGGCATCGGTAGAAATCACCGCGGTTACCTTGCCAGAGGAGAGATCGATGCGGTGGATATCTTCACTGCCCCACACATTGGCGTAGACATCACCGTCCACGCATTCCAGCTCATTGAGATCTTCCACGGGCGAGCCATCGAGGGTGACCTCGGTGGTCGAGAGCTCCGCAAAGGTCTCTGGATCCATGTGCCGCAGGGTAGAGGTGCCATCGGACATGATGAGCTCGTCCTGGTTGGCGCATAGTCCCCAGCCCTCGCCGGCATAGGTGGCGGTGTCGGTGCGCTGGAAGTCGCCGTCATAGCGCAGGGATTGCCCGCGCTTCCAGGTCAATTGCCAGATGGAATTACCATATTGGGTAATGCCCTCCCCAAAAAGTGAGTCATCGAGGGCGCGCTCTTGCAAGATTTCGCCGGTTTCAGGGGAGAAGCGGATGAGTTTGGATTCGCCCCATTGCCCGGTGCCGAGCAGGAGGTTGCCCTCGCCGTCTTCTTCGAGGCCTTGTGTAAAGGAGTTCTCTGGTAGCGGCGCCCTATCGAGGACTTCCACTGAAAGGTGATCGGGGGAGGAAGCATCGGGAGAGTCTGAGGAACAAGCGGTCAAGGCGCAGCAGGGCACGGCAATGAGAGCGGCGCGGCGGAGAAACGGCATGCACCATATGTACCACTGTCGGCGGGCCATCATGAATAATGAGGGGCGTGAGTAAGCGAAAAGCAAATCCGTTGATCGATTCCCGCGCCGTACGCATCGCGCGTGAGGCATTGGAAGAGGTGGGGGAAGGGGGCATCGGCAAGCATAGGGGCGTAGCCGGAATGGGCCGCAACGTTGTCACCCATCGCTTTGAGGCGGATATGCCGGGCTACCCAGGCTGGGAATGGCAGGCCGTGCTCGCGTGCGCGGAAGGCTCGCGCTACGTCACCGTCAATGAGGTGGCGCTGGTACCGGGCGGGGAGGCGCTGCAGGCACCAGAATGGGTGCCGTATGAGGACCGAGTGCTGCCGGGGGATTTGGGTCCGGGGGATCTCATGCCGCCAGCCATCGATGATGAGCGCCTGAACGGAAATGAGCTTTCTGCCAAAGGTCTGGCGGATGCCAAGCAGCGCTGGCAAGAAGAATATGGCCCGACCTCGGAGATGGCAGCCAAGGCGCACCTGCAGTGTCGCACGTGCGCGTTTTATATGGGGCTCATGGATAACTTTGGGGTATGTGCCAATGAGTATTCCGCTGATGGCCGCGTGGTGCATGCGCGCTACGGGTGTGGTGCGCATTCGCAGACGCGGGTGAGTGAGGAGAAGGCGCCGGCCGCGGCCTTCGATGACGAAAAGCCTATTTACCAAGATTTTGAATTTGGGGATTAAAGCAGCACACTTAGGGCGTAAAAATACCGCTCTACGTGAAAGGGCACGGCGTGAAAGCCACTCTCGATCGCTATTTCCACATTTCTGAACGCGGTTCCACCATCGGAACCGAGCTACGCGCGGGAACGGTCTCGTTCTTCGCCATGGCATATATTATTTTGCTCAACCCGCTCATTCTGGGCACGAGCCCGGATGCGGAAGGCTATACCTTAGGCGTGCCGCAGGTTGCTGCGGCCACGGCGCTGGTCGCCGGCGTCATGTCCATCGCTTTTGGTGCGATTGCGAAGTACCCCTTCGCCATGGCTGCGGGCCTGGGCATGAATACCTTCGTCGCCATCAGCATGGTCGCCACCAGCGGGCTGACCTGGCAAGAAGCCATGGGCCTGGTGGTAATCGAGGGCCTTATTATCGTCCTGCTCGCCGTGTCCGGTTTCCGCACCGCGGTATTTGACGCCATCCCGCAGCCCATGAAGGCCGCTATGGGCGTGGGCATTGGCATGTTCATCGCCATGATCGGTTTCGTGGACGGTGGGTTTGTTACCCGCGTGCCCGATGCCGCGCAGACCACCGTGCCGGTGGGCCTAGGCATTAATGGTTCGATTGCCACCTGGCCGGCGGTGGTCTTTGTCATTGGCCTTATCATTTGCGCCTTCATGGTCATCCGCAATGTGCCCGGTGGGCTATTTATTGCCATCATCCTGAATACCGTGATTGCCTTTATTGTCCAGGCGCTCACGGACTCGGAGGACTGGGGCATGGCCGCCCCAGAGGCCCCAGATGCGCTGGGAGGCCTGCCGGATCTTTCCATCGTGGGCGATGTGAACCTGGTTGGCGCCTTTGCCAATATTGGCGTGATCTCCACGGTTCTGCTCATCTTTACCCTGCTGCTGACCAACTTCTTTGATGCCATGGGTACCATGACCGGGCTGGGTAAGCAGGCCAAGCTCGTGGATGACAACGGCAACCTGCCGGGAATGAAGAAGGCGCTGGTTGTGGAAGGTGCCGGCGCGGTTGCCGGTGGTTTGGGCTCGGCGTCCTCGAATACTGTCTTCGCGGATTCCTCTGCCGGCATTGCCGATGGCGCCCGCACCGGCCTGGCCAATATCATGACCGGCCTGCTGTTTATCGCGGCCATGTTTTTCACCCCGCTCTATGAGATCGTACCCATCGAGGCCGCAGCACCGGTGCTGGTCATCGTCGGCGTGATGATGGCCGCGCAGCTTACGGATATCCCGTGGACGCGCATGGAAGTAGCCATTCCAGCCTTCCTTACCATCGTGGTCATGCCGTTTACCTATTCCATTGCCAACGGCATTGGCGTGGGCTTTATTACCTTCGCGCTCATGTCCACCTTCGCCGGTAAGGCCAAGCAGGTGCACTGGATCATGTGGCTACTGGCGGGCTTGTTCGTCATTTACTTTGGCATCGATCCGATTTCGGAGGCCATCGGCTAGCCTGGAAGGCATGCATATTTCTGATCCCCGTGACCCTCGCCTGGACGATATTCGGAACCTCAACAAATCCGATAAATCCGGCGAGGGTTTGGTCATTGCAGAAGGCCCCTTGGTGGCCGCCCGCCTGATGGAATCGCGGTTCCCCATGCGCTGCCTGGTGGGCTTTCCCCACAAGCTGGAGGCCTTCTTTGCCGAGTACGGCGAGCCGGAGTGCCCCGTCTACGAGGTCTCGCGCGAAACCCTCGCGGAGGTCGCAGGCTTTGATATGCACCGCGGGTTGGTTGCCGCTGCGGGCCGCGCCCCAGAGCCGGAGGTGGGCGAGATTCTGGAGCGTTCCCGCACCATCGCCGTGCTGGAGGGCGTGGGGGATCATGAAAATATCGGCGCCATTTTCCGCCACGCGGCCGGCATGAACGTGGATGCGGTGCTGCTGGGCTCAGGTGCGGCGGATCCGCTCTATCGACGCTCGGTGCGCGTATCCATGGGCCACGCGCTGCGCGTGCCCTTTGCCCATTTGGAGGGAGGTTTCACCACGTGGCAGCGCTCCTTGCAGGCGCTTGCCGATGCCTCCTTTACCCTCATTTCCTTAACCCCCAACCCCCAGGCGGTGCACCTGGCAGAGGCCATGCACGGGCAGGACAAGGTGGCCATGCTCGTTGGCGCGGAGGGCCCTGGGCTTACCGAGCACGCAATGAAGGCCACCGATATCCGCGCGCGGATACCAATGGCCCCAGGAACTGATTCCCTAAACGTTGCGACCGCGGCCGCCATTTCCTTTTATGAGCGCCAGCGATCCTTAAGTGACTTAAACGTCTGACGCAGCCAGTTGCCAATCAGCGAACCGAGCTGCTTCGCGGTGGAAAGGATCTCATCGCCAGTGGAATCCGGCTCGGCATCGTGGTCCTCGTAGTCGTCATAGTCGTTGAGGCCCAGCCTGTTTGCGGATTGGGCGGCGAACTCGCTGACCGGCTGCTTTGGCTTCGGCGGATCGATCTTGGGCTCTGGGCGCCCGTCGACGGCATAGCCCACGACGTCCAGGTCCGGGCCTTCCTGTCCCACGGTGATGCCCAACCAGTGTTCTTGGGCGGCCTCCATTATGCTGTGGGGCCGAAACGGCAGGGAAATGCCGCCGAGGGATTCGTCCTTTTCACCGGCCCAGAACGGCGCCTCAAAGGGCTCGGGTAGGCCGGTGTCCTCGTAGAGGCGGTCACGGGTGGCGCACAGGCAGCGCTTGAGCTCGCCGCCTTCCCACAGCGCGAAGCCTGCATAGTCTTCGTCCGCGTTGCTAACCAGCGCGATAACCCGCTGGGAAGGAACCGCGTTTAAGAGGTCCTTCGGCAGCTGGGAAAGCAGGACTGAATCGCCCTCGCAGACCGTTTGCACCACGGTAATGCCCGGGTAGCCGCCGATGTAGTACTCATTCGGATCCGTCTGCGCGGAGCGGTTCAGGGGGAATTGCCCAATCGGGGTGACCGGGAACTTGGGGTTGAGCTGGGCTAGGAACTTGCGGCCGAACCCGCGGTCCGCCTTGGGCTCGGTCTTGAGAACTTCTTCGGCGCCGGGCTTGGAGATGTACCACAGCGTGAGAACGGCATGAGAGATGTCCACTGTTTAGTCCCTCGGGCGCTTGGTGTTGGAACGAACGCCCAAGAGCACGTCCTCCCAGTGTGGGGTGACGGCCTTGCGGCGGCGCTTCGAGGGCTTGGACTCGGAGGACGGATTCTGCAGGAATTCCTCTTCTTCCGTCTCCTCGCTGGAACCGGAAATATCGGTGACATTGGCGGGCTGATCGCCGTCAATGGCTTCGTCGTAGCGGCCGCTGCCCAGGGAGGTCAGCGAGCGCACCGGTTGCACGAAGTCCGGGTCCGTAAGGTCTGCCGCGACCGAGTTGCGGGCCTCGACCGTAGCGGGGGAGGACATGGACTGCTTGAAGGTCCATTCCGCCTCGTTTTCAGAAAGTCCCGCCTTCCAGGTCACGCGCACAACCCACGGCTCGCCCTGGTGGCGGTAGGCGTCCCACGTGGACTCCGAAAGGGAGTGGCCGCGGGCGGCAAAGGAGCTCGCCAGTACTTCCCACAGGGTGAGCTTGGCGGGGCCGTCGTCGCGCACTGGGTGGGCCTGCTTGGCCACCTCAGAAATGCGATTGCGCTCCAACATGACTGGGTAAGCAAAGGGCTCGATGCGCGATTCATCGACGTGTATCTCTTCCGCGAGCTCTGCCGTGGAAGCACCGGCACGGATGCGGTTTTGGATCTCCGCCGGCCGGATCTGCTTTTCTTCCTCTTCGTGGGAGGGCTTGGGCATCGGCGCTAGCTTCGGCGGTTCTGGCTTGCTAGCGGTGGGCGTGAGGGCGGAACGCAGCTCATCGGTGATGGGAAGGGAAAACTCTTCGCCTTCTTCGGTGCGTAGCACCAATGAGTCTTCGCTAGATTCGCTGTCAACGAGAAACAGCTCGCGCATAGTGTGGCGCTCCTTTGCCTATCGACGGAAGGACGGATCTGTGATGCAGTCAACTATAACGCGAAAACGCCCCGCGCCATGCGAGGCGGCGGGGCATGTTGATGACTTAGTTGGCATCCAGCACGTAGTCGATGCACTGCGTGAGCTTGGCGATGTCCTCGGTTTCAATCGCCGGGAACATGCCCACGCGCAGCTGGTTGCGGCCCAGCTTGCGGTACGGCTCGACATCGAGGATGCCGTTGGCGCGCAGGGTAGCGGCAAGTTGTGCGGCATCCACGGATTCGTCGAAATCAATGGTGCCCACGACCAGCGAGCGCGCTGCTGGCTCGCTGACGAATGGGGTGGCCTCTGGGCGGGATTCGGCCCAGTTGTACAGCGTGGAGGAGGATTCGGTGGTGCGCTTGACCATGCCGTCGAGGCCGCCATTGTCATTCATCCACTGAATCTGGTTATCCAGCATGAGCAGGGTGGCAATCGCCGGGGTGTTATAGGTCTGGTTCTTGCGGGAGTTATTCACCGCGGTCTGCAGGTTCAAAAACTCCGGAATGAAGCGGTCGGAGTTATTGATCTTTTCGATGCGCTCCAGCGCGGCCGGGGACATGGCGGCGAGCCAAAGGCCGCCGTCGGAAGCGAAGCACTTCTGCGGCGAGAAGTAGTACACGTCGGTCTCTGCGATATTAACGGGAAGGCCGCCGGCGCCAGAGGTGGCATCGACAAGCACGAGCTGCTGGTGGTTGTGGGGGTGGGGGCGGACAACCTCCGTCATCGCACCGGTTGAGGTCTCATTGTGGGCCCAGGCGGCGACATCGGCATCGGCAGCAAGCTCGCGCGGATCCGGGGCGGTGCCGACAGGGGATTCTGTCAGGGCCGGGGCATCGAGCCATGGAGCCTTGGAAGAGGCCTTGGCAAACTTGGTGGAGAACTCACCAAAGGTAAGGTGGGCCGACTGGCGCTCGATGAGGCCGAAGGTAGCCGCATCCCAAAAAGCGGTGGCGCCGCCCAAGGACAGAACAATTTCGTATCCCTCCGGAAGCGAGAAGAGATCGCTTAAGCCCTCGCGCACGGAACCGACGAGGTTTTTCACCGCCGGCTGGCGGTGCGAGGTGCCCACGATAGCGGGGTCAATAGCCTCGATCTGGGCGGGGCGTACCTTGGAGGGTCCGCAGCCAAAGCGGCCATCGGAAGGCAAGAGATCTGCTGGCAGTGTGATTTCTGGAGTACTCATGCCGCTAGTGTAGAACAGTTCCGGTTGGATGGCAGGTATTTTGATGTCCATAAACTTGTTGGCAGTATCACAAAGTTTGCTAGAGTGTGAATAGGTCAAAGGCTCACGGCGTAAGTTGGCGCCTTTAAAGAACTCTTTAACAGGGAAAGGAAATTCCGTGTCTACTGAAGAAAACAAGGTAGTACTCAAGCACGCTGGCAACGAGTACGAGATGGATATCAAGCAGTCCACTGAGGGCGATTCCGGCTTCGATATCTCCAAGCTTCGCAAGGAAACCGGGCTTGTTACCTTCGACCCCGGCTACACCTCCACCGGCTCCACCGAGTCCAAGATTACCTTTATTAACGGTGAGGAAGGCATCCTTCGTTACCGTGGCTACGATATTGCTGAATTGGCAAATAACGCCACCTTCAATGAGGTTTCCTACCTGCTGATCAAGGGCCACCTGCCGGATGAGCAGGAACTGGCGCAGTTCAATAGCGCCATCCGCCACCACACCCTCTTGGATGAGGACTTTAAGGCGCAGTTCAACATCTTCCCGCGCGATGCCCACCCGATGGCCGTGCTTGCTTCCTCCGTGAACATTCTCTCCAGCTACTACCAAGACCAGCTGGATCCACTGGATGAGGAGCAGCTGGACAAGGCTACCGTTCGCCTGCTGGCTAAGGTGCCGATGCTGGCCGCTTACGCTTACCGCGCATCCCAGGGCAAGCCTTATATGTACCCGGATAACAATCTCAATGCGCGCGAGAACTTCCTGCGCATGATGTTCGGTTACCCCACCGAGGAGTACGAGGTTGACCCGGTTGTCTCCAAGGCACTGGACAAGCTGCTCATCCTGCACGCTGACCACGAGCAGAACTGCTCCACCTCCACCGTCCGCATGATTGGTTCCGCACAGGCCAACATGTTCGTCTCCATCGCCGGCGGCATCAATGCCCTGTCCGGCCCGCTGCACGGCGGCGCAAATCAGGCCGTGCTGGAGATGCTCGAGGACATCGAGAAGAACAACGGCGGCGACGCTACCGACTTCATGAACCGCGTGAAGAACAAGGAAAAGGGCGTTCGCCTGATGGGCTTCGGCCACCGCGTGTACAAGAACTACGACCCACGCGCGGCCATCGTCAAGGAAACCGCACACGAGATCATCGATCACTTGGGCGGCGACCCGATGCTGGACTTGGCCATGAAGCTGGAAGAGATTGCGTTGAATGATGACTACTTCGTCTCCCGCAAGCTCTACCCGAACGTGGACTTCTACACCGGCCTCATCTACCGCGCCATGGGCTTCCCGACGGACTTCTTCACCGTCCTCTTCGCCATCGGCCGCCTGCCGGGCTGGATTGCTCAGTACCGCGAGCAGCTGGAGATGAACTCCAAGATCAACCGTCCTCGCCAGATTTACACCGGTGAAACCCTGCGCAAGGTTACCCCTCGCAGCGAGCGCTAATTAGCGCTTTTGGTCGCCCCAATTCAACCGAATCGGGCTTGAGCACTATAATTGGTGCAGCTCGGTTCGGTTTCATTGCGACCGCACGAACAAACTAGATTTCCCAAGGAGACTAATCCCCATGGATAAACCTGTTATTGAAGCCCAGTCTGGCCCAGCGCCGACCGACCTCGTCATTGAGGACATCGTCGTAGGCGATGGCGCTGAAGCTCAGCCTGGTGGCGTAGTGGAGGTCCACTACGTTGGTGCCGAATATGAGACCAACCAAGAATTCGATTCCTCGTGGGACCGTGGTCAGTCCATCGAGTTCCCACTGACCGGTCTCATTGCCGGCTGGCAAGAGGGCATCCCGGGAATGAAGGTGGGCGGTCGCCGTCAACTCATCATCCCGCCGGAAAAGGCCTATGGCCCAGCCGGCGGTGCGCACCCGCTGTCCGGCCGCACCTTGGTCTTTATCATTGACCTCATCCGCGCTGACTAAACTGCGCTAAAAATCGTTGAACCGGCTTCCCTTAAGGGGAGCCGGTTTTTCGCTGTGCTGGGCAGTCAGTTCCCGCAAGGGGCCGCATGAGACGGCAAACTGGGGCACAATGGGAACTATGACTGTGCCACATATTTCTTTCAATGATGACCGTGAGATGCCCCAGCTGGGTTTGGGCACCTACAAGCTCAATGAAGATGAATGCATTCGCGTAGTCCGCGAAGCCATTGACCTGGGCTATCGCCACTTTGATACGGCAACGCTGTATAAGAACGAAGAGGCATTGGGTACCGCGCTGAACCAAGCCATTGACGCGGGCGACGTCACCCGCGAGGACCTGTTTATTACCTCCAAGGTCTGGCACTCCCACCACGGCGCGCAGAAGGCGGAACAGGCCTTCCAAGAGTCCATGGAGAGGCTGAAGCTGGATTACTTGGACCTGTACCTGATCCACTGGCCATGGCCACAGGGTGGGCTGTACGTGGAGACCTTTGAATCCATTGCCCGCCTACAGGGGATGGGCCAGATCGCTTCCATCGGTGTCGCTAACTTCTACGAGGAGGTCCTCGAGGACCTCATTGAGAAGACCGGCATTACCCCGGTTCTCAACCAAGTAGAGCTGCACCCTGGCTTTACCCAGCCGGAGCTGCGCGAATTTCACCACAAGCACGGCATCGTGACCGAGGCGTGGTCTCCGCTGGCGCGCGGCGTGGTGCTTAATAACCCGGAGATTGAAAAGATTGCCGCTGCGCACGAGGCTACCGAAGGCCAGGTGGTACTGGCGTACCTGATGGCCAAGGGCATTTCCGTTATTCCGAAGTCCGCCCGCAGCGAGCGTCTCAAGGAGAACCTGGCCGCCGCGGAGCTAGAGCTGGGCAAGGATGAAATCGCGGCTATTGACTCCTTGGAAGGCCAAGAAGGCTTCGGCCGCATGTTTAATGACCCCCGCGAATTCCCGGGCGAAGAGGGCTAAGAAGGCACTCTCGGGCAAAGGAGCCACCGACGACGACGTCGTCGGTGGCTCCTTTGCCCGAGAGTGCCCGTTGGGTGGGGGAGTGCGTGCTGGTCAAGGCACTAACCGCGTTAATAGGTGGTTCCTTTCGTGCAACCTTTACTCATTAGCTAATGTCTAGTTAACAAAATTTGCGAACCACTTAAATCCTGGGTGGAGGGGGTGATTTGCAAAGAATATTAGCCCAGTTCACCGGAGCCTATCGGGCTAAAAGGGGGAGTTTATGTGAGGTGTATTGGCAATATTTACTGCTTTGCAAACAATGTTCTGTATCTTACATAGCAACGCGGGTAGTGATGAACAACACATTGCTCCTCGTTTGTACAGAACCTCTCTCACCCAAGGAGACAACCGTTCTATGAGTGATACAACTGCTCCCGTCGAGCGCCGTGACCTTACGGCAGCCGACTACATAGAAATGCGCGATAGCGAAGAGTTTGGCGAACTGCGCAGCGCTTATCGTAGTTTCACTTTTCCCATGACCGTCGCGTTTTTCGTGTGGTACATCGTCTACGTGCTCACCGCCGTGTTTGCGCCTGATTTTATGGCCATTGAGCTTGGCGATGGCGGCTGGAACGTCGGCCTCGTCTTCGGCCTGGCCCAGTTCCTCACCACGTTCATCATTACCTGGATTTACGTGAAATATGCCAATAAGAATATTCAGCCTAAATCGGTTGCTATTCGCGAGAAGTTGGAGGCCAAGTAAATGACTACCACTTACCTTGCACAAGAAACTTCTGCCGGTAACCCGATTCTGAATATCTCCATCTTCGGTATCTTCCTCGTGGTGACGATGACCGTCGTGCTGAGCGCTGGCAAGTCCACGAAGAAGGCTTCGGACTTCTATACCGGTGGTGGCGCGTTCTCCGGCCGCCAGAATGGCTTGGCCATTTCCGGTGACTACCTTTCTGCGGCGTCCTTCCTCGGCATCGTCGGTGCAGTGGCGCTCAACGGCTATGACGGATTCTTGTACTCCGTTGGCTTCTTCGTCGCCTGGCTCGTGGCCCTGATGCTCGTGGCCGAGCCGATGCGTAACGTGGGCCGCTTTACCATGGCGGACGTTTTGTCCTTCCGCCTGAAGCAAAAGCCGGTGCGCGTGGCTGCGTCCATCGCCACGCTCTTCGTGACGCTGTTCTACCTCATTGCCCAGATGGCCGGCGCCGGTTCGCTGGTGGCCGTGCTGCTGAACATCCATGACTTCAAGTGGCAGGCAGTCGTCGTCGGCATCGTCGGCGTGCTGATGATCCTCTACGTCTTGGTCGGCGGCATGAAGGGCACGACCTACGTGCAGATGATTAAGGCCGTCCTGCTGGTGACCGGTGTGGTCGTCATGTGCATCATGGTGTTTGTCTCCCTGCGCGGTGGTTTCAGCAACATGTTCAGCACCGCGATTGATATGCACGCGTCGTCCGATTACCTCCATGAAAAGGGCTATGAGGCCAAGGAAATCATGGAGCCGGGCCTGAAGTACGGTGGCTCTACCGCCGCTAAGTTGGACTTCATCTCCTTGGGTATGTCCCTCGTGCTGGGCGTGGGCGGCTTGCCACACGTGCTGATGCGCTTCTACACCGTACCGACCGCCGTTGAGGCTCGTCGCTCCGTGACTTGGGCCATCGTTATCATCGGTGCCTTCTACCTGATGACCCTGATTCTGGGCTACGGTGCAGCCGCACTGGTTGGACCGGACCGCATCCTGAACGCACCGGGTGGCGCGAACGCCGCGGCACCGCTGCTGGCACTGGAAATCGGTGGCTCCATCTTCATGGCCATTATTTCCGCCGTGGCCTTTGCTACCGTGCTCGCCGTGGTGGCGGGCCTGGCGATTACCGCCTCCGCTTCCATTGCGCACGATATCTACCACGCGGTCATTCGCAACGGTGAGTCCACCGAGGCAGAGCAGGTGCGCGTCTCGCAGGCCACCGTGGTAATCCTGGGTATCGTCTCCATTATCTTGGGCATCTTGGCGATGACCCAGAACGTGGCCTTCCTGGTCTCCCTGGCCTTCGCAGTGGCGGCATCGGCTAACCTGCCGACCATCCTGTACTCGCTGTACTGGCGCCGCTTCAACACCGCGGGTGCCGTGGCCTCCATGTACACCGGTGTTGTCTCCTGCTTGGTTCTCATCTTCTTCTCCCCAGCGGTATCCGGCACCGAAAGCGCCATGTTCCCGAACGCGGACTGGGCTATCTTCCCGCTGACCTCGCCGGGTCTGGTCAGCATCCCGCTGTCCTTCTTCGTCGGTTGGTTTGTCTCCATCGTGACCAAGCCGGACAACTTGGACGAGCTGGCGGCAGAAATGGAAGTTCGTTCCCTGACCGGTGTGGGCGTCGAGGCCCCAGTCCAGCACTAATTGCCCGCAAAGTAGCAATTACCGGTAATATGGTTCGACGTGTTTAATCCGTCCTCTCTCAACGCGGCGGCATCAGTAAAGGCTGGTGCCGCCCTTGCCGTGTGCATGCTTGCTTGCTCTACGGTTGCTGGGTGTAGCAATAGCGAGCGAGATAGCACCGCTAAAGCCGAAGACACCACGATCACCGCGCACAGAGCCTCAAAGGTGCCTCCGCGCATCAATGAGTTCCTCAAGGGGGATGAGGACCATTCCATTAGCTATATTCGTCTGCACGATGGCATGTATATGGGCTCTGCGGCAGAACACGATCCTCGCCCGGCGCTCAGCCTCATCAAGCTCTACATCGCCACCTACGTCATTGAGCAGGGCGAGTATGAGGACAAATACGAGGCGCTCGGCATGATTGCCAGCTCTTCTGATAAGAGCGCCGAGGAGCTGTTTAAAAAGTACCCGGATTCCATCGATAAAATTGCCAAGGAATACCACCTGGAATCCACCAAGGCGGGCGAGACTTGGGGCTATTCGGAAACCTCCACCTATGACGTAGCCAGCTTTATCTCTCAGCTCATCAAGCGCGATGAGACCCACCCCGTGCTGGTGGCGATGTCGCACGCGGATCCCGTCTCAGAAGATGGTTATGACCAAGATTATGGCACCGCGAAGCTCTCTAATGTGGTGGGCAGCAAGTGGGGCTGGTCCAACGATAAGTCGATCAATTCCTCGGTGTCCTTTGGTAAGAACTTCGTCGCCGCGGCATCCATTAATGGATCCGCCGATGACCTCACGGACTACGTGAAGAGCGAAATCAACGGCGAGAATCTGGGCAAGGCCACCGAGCGGTTCCTGAAGTACAAGAACGGCGAGGACGTCCCACCCATCGAGACAACCTCAGAAAAGCCGACCTCGAGCGAGAAGAAGGACGAGGGCAAAAAGGACGAAAAGAAGTCCTCCGAGCCCAAGGGGAAATAGGCCTACTTAATGGCCTTGGCGATGTCCTGGGCGGCATCGGCAAGCCCGCGAATTTGCTCGTTGCTTAGCGATGACCCCTTAAAACTCACCCCATCCGCGGTGAGCTGCGGCAAATCCGGCATATTGGGGATAGCCTCGTCCAGGGTAGAGCTGAGATCCTGGATGCCTGGCTGCTTGGAGCCGGGTGTCCATTGGCCCCAGTCGCTGGCGTAGACCTCGTTGACATCGACGATGACGTTCTCGATGGTCTGCTGGCGCGACTGCGGAAGCTGGTGAATGGTGGTCTTGGGGTGGATTTTCCCGTTGGAACCCCAATCGTGCATCCAGTAGAACGTGCCAATCCCATCGCGGCTGGCCCACTCGATGGTGTTGTAGTTGCCGTAAACGCCGGTCTGGTAACCGGCTACAGACAGCGCCTTGGAAAACGCCTGCAGGTAAGGCCGGATGAACTGGTTGTAGTGCTCGCGGGTGGGGTTATCGTCGATGGCGATATAAATGGGCCGGTTCGTGGGGCCACCGGCGGCTTTGTGTAGTGCGATGGCCTGCGGGGCGTGGATGGCGGCGCCTGCCGCGCCCTGCTTCCAATCGGCTGTTTCGGCGCGGCCGAATTGATAGACCGAGGCCGTGGGCAGGCCGGCGGCGGCATTGGCAGCAGTCTCTTGCAGCGTGACCGGCTTGCCGGTCATCCAGGCCGCGCCGGGACGCTTATTGGAGACGTAGCGAATAGCGCCGATATGGCCCGCGCGCTTGATGGCGGCGGGGGAGGGGACGCCGGAGGAAAAGTCAATGATGGTCCCGCGCACCGGGCCGAGGGCGGCGGCAGAGGGTGCGGCCGTACCAATGGCCCCAGCGGTAAGGGCAAGGGCGCTTGCCTTCAAGAGGCCGCGACGAGACAGAGACGGTGACATGAAAAGCTCCTGCAGTGATCGCATTAGTCACAATAGTTAACAAATGCACCATAGCAGGAGGCGGTGGGTGGATCATGTTTATTTTGACACGTTGCTAAATTCCACGTTTGTGGCGTGTTCCACGGTGCGCGATACCGTGCAGTCCTTCTCGTGGGAAATGCGGATGAGGTTATCCACGAGCGCGCGGGCCTTATCGCCGTCTGGGGTGGAGGGGAAGGCGAGGTCGAAGGCGACGCGGACATCGGAAAGCCGCGAGGCGCCATCCTCATCCACGCGGTTGCCCTCTGCGCGCACCTGGAAAGACTCCGGCTCGGTGCGCCGGGAGGTTACAACATCCACGTCTACCGCGGTGCACCCAGCGACGGCGGCCAGCAGGAGCTCGACCGGCGATAACAGGCCCTCCCCGCGGCCGAATTCGATGCTGGCGCCGTCCGCATTGGTGGCCCGGTACACCGAATTTTCTACGCGGGTAAGATCAACGGAATACTGCTTCGTGATTTCACTCATGGCTTAAAGCTTAAGCCAGGCTCGGGATATAGGCCACGCTGCAGCAAAGGATTAAATGCAGCGATAGGAAATCGGAGGCAGTGCGCACTTAATAAATCAACGGCGGCGAGAAGCGGATACGCACCGATTGTCCAAGCTCTGGTTTATTATCTGCGGTAGTCCGGAACGTGACCCCAGATTCATGGGAGGCGGTAACGGAGTAGTGTCCGGCTTCGAAAATGGCGGAGTCAACCACCGCAGCAACCGTGGCACCTGGATGGTTTTCCTCCACGATCGTCGCGTGGTGCGGCAAGATGGCGGCCTTAGTGCCTTCTCCTCGCACGGTTACGTCACTCAACGGCCAAGAGATACCAAGAGTTGGGCACTCGACGCGGCTTCCTGAAATAGTGGTCTGGACAATCGTGGCATCCGCAATAAATCCCGCGACCACCGGGCTAGCGGGATTTTCCAGCAGCTGTTGCGGAGTAGCAATCTGCTGGATTTCGCCGCCGTCTAGAACCACGACTCTATCTGCGATTGCCAGTGCCTCGGCGCGATCGTGGGTGACGTGCACCGTGGTTAGGCGTTGCTTTTGTGTCAGGGCTACCAGCTCGCGGCGCAAATTATCGCGCAATGGTTCATCGAGGGCGGAAAGCGCCTCATCCAGTAATAAAACTTTGGGTTTAGCGACGATCGCCCGGGCCAGGGCAACGCGCTGGCGCTGCCCGCCAGAAAGGCTGTCTGGTGTACGGTCTTCGAATCCTGGCAGGCCCACGAGAGCTAAAGTCTCAGATATACGCTCTTCGCGCTCGGCCTTTGCTATTTTCGCCTGGCGCAGCGGGTAGCCAACATTGTCCTTTACAGACATGTGCGGCCAGATCGCGTGCTGTTGGAAGACCATGCCGATGCCGCGTTTCTCCGGCGGAATATCAGTCATCTGCCGGCCATCTATGTAAAGCTCACCTGACGATGAAGAAATAAAACCAGCGATGGTGCGCAGGAGCGTGGTTTTACCGGAGCCTGACGGGCCAACGAGTGCAATGAGTCCCCCAGGCTCGATGGAGAGGTTGATATCGCGCAGGCCGGTGGTTCCATCCGGAAAAGTGACCGTGAGGTGGGAAGCTGCAATTTTCGCCATTATTAAGTCCTTACCTTAGGAGCGCGGATAGTCAGTGCGAGGGCAATGCTGCCTAGCAGTGCAAAGAGCAAAGCGAGTGCCGATGCCTGGTTGTAATTTCCTGCCTGTTGCAGTTTGAAGACTTGCACACCCAGCGTTGTGGTTCCGGGCGCGACGAGAAGTACGGAAATAGTAAGTTCTCGAATCGCGGTCACCGCGACGAGCACCGCACCGGAGATTGCCGCCGGAATGGTCATTGCGCCGGTGGTAGTAAAAAGCGCTTTAAGAGGCGTGGCGCCAGAAATGCGCGCTGCTTCTTCCACGGTGACCGGGGTGCTTATTAGCGGGGCACGCACGGACTGGACAACGAGTGCGGTAAAAGCACAGACGTAGGCGATAAGGATTATCCAAATGGTGTTATATAACCCGGTATAGCGCCCGGCAATCAGCCAGGCGACGCCGATGATGAGCCCCGGCAGCGCGCTCGGCAGGAGCGCAGAAAGTGTTAAAAGGGTATTTCCCCGCGCCTGGGTCCGAGTCACTAGAATTCCGATGACCCAGCCAAGAATCCCGCAGATAATCGCGGCGGTTATTGACAGAAATGCGGAATTGGTAAGGCCGTCGAGAACGCGCGGGTTGGATAAAGCACTGCTAAAGTTCGCCAACGAGATGGTTTCTAATGTAAACGGAACTCCAGGGGCTGGCAGCAACGCGCGGTAAGCCAAACCAAGGATTGGGCCAATGGAAATGGCGAGTCCGCACACCCACATGATGATCGTGACCGGCCAACGCGCTGAATGCAGCGCAAAGCGCGCCGGGCTTCCGGAGTCATGGGTAGAAGACGAGTTTTTCAGGGAGGTGAGGTAGTCCATGATGACTGCGCCGATTCCCAAAAATAAGAGGACGACGCCGATGGTCGAGACCACCTGTAAGGGGTTCGATACGGTGCCGGAATCAATGAACCGGTAAATCATCGTTGCGAGCGTTTCGAATCGAGCCGGCGAGCCGATAATGGCAGGAATTCCGAAATCCGCCAGATTAGCAATTGCTGTGAGGGTAAACGCGGATAACAGGGCGGGGCGCAGGAGCGGAAGGGTGACCGTGCGCAGAACAGTCATCACGGAAGCACCAGATACTCGGGCGGCTAGCTCGAAATCGGGAGAGATGGAGCGCAGGCTCGAAGAAATGATGACGTATGCCGTGGGAAAAGAGTGGATGGTCATCAGCGCTATGACCCCGTCTGCGCCGTAGATATTCCATATTTCGAACCCAAAGAGTTTATTCAAGCCCTGATTCGGGCCGAAGAGTTGAATCCAGGCGATCGCTCCGATAAATGGCGGAACCAAGAGCGGGGAAAGCAGGAATAGGCGCAGTACCGAAGAGCCGTAGATATCCGTGCGGTCTAGCGCGATGGCAATAACGGCGCCGATGATGACGGCGGCGAGAGCCGAAAGTGCCGTGGTGAAAAGCGAATTCCATGTAGCAATACCGAGCCCTTGCTCTAGCAGGACGGGAATTTGGTTTCCACCCAGTGCAAGGGAGACAACAAGGGCCAAAGGCGCGATGAACAGGCCAATGGCAATGAGCCACACGCCAACGCGCAGCGCGGATACAGAGGGATTTTTCAACAAACGAGCCATCAAGAACTAGGAAGCCACTGCCTTTTGGAATACCTCGACGGCGGCGTCTTTATCCTTGGTGATTTTCTTCAGGTCTTGATCCATGAGCTCAATGTCTGCGAGTTCAGGGGTGCCCGCTGGGGTTCCCACATCCTCACGCACCGGGAGGTAAGACTGATCGACGGCGATTTCTTGTGCCTTCTTCGAAAGCAGGAAATTGATGTACTTCTGTGCCGCTTCTTGCTCCTTGGAGTCTTTGAATACGCCCGCGGGCTCAGAAATAAAAGGTGATCCCTCGGTGGGGTAGGCGAGGGCAACCGGGGATCCCTTATCCGCTAGGTCGCGGACTAAGTAATCGACGACCACGCCCACGGGCCTAGAACCGGAGGCGATTTCCTGGGAGGTAGGGCCATTGGACTCTGCGATCATCGGGGAATTCTCGCCCAGGTCTTCGATCCACGCTTCACCGAGGTCTGGATTGTTCTTCCATGCTGAGGCATTGAAGGCCGCCGCACCAGAGACCGCTGGGTTAGGCATGACGAGTTTGTCCTTGTACTTCGCATCGGTGAGATCCGCCCACGAGGTCGGGGCATCGCCTTCTGCGATTTCATCGGTGTTATAAGCTATGACCGTGGGGATGATGCGTGTGCCGACATAAAAATTCTCGTCGTCCTTGGCCTCGTCGATGATGTCGTCGGAATCGACATCGGCAAGCTCGATGAGATCTCCGTCCTCGGCGTAATTTTCAAAGGTAGGAGCATCAGCCGCCCAGAAAACGTCTGCTTCGATATCGCCAGATTTCTTCTCCGAAGAAATGCGCGCGTTCAAATCGCCGGTACCGGCCCGGTACACCTTGACCTCGATATCGGGGTTGTCTTCATTGAAGGCGGCATTGATTTCATCGACCTTCTCTTCCGGCTCTGAGGTATAGACGGTAATGGTGGTTGAATCGCTTGCGGCCTGCGTATCTTCATTGTCGGTCGCAGGCTCACCGCACGAGCTAAGAAGAACGGTTGAAGCAAGGGCTAGGGCAGCGAGGGATGAGTGCTTCGGCTTCATTGGGGGAGTTCCTCCAGAGAGAGTAGTGATCAGGAACGTCAATCTAACTGCACTGAAGTTAAGGCAACTTAGGATCGATGTGAACGTACAGTAAAATCTTTGAGCTCCTGGGCGGATGTTGTGGAGGGAGGGCTCGCCAAGGAACCCCGCTCGAATGGGCAGCCTTTTAGTGGTGAAAAGCGGGAAACCAGGAGGTGACAAGCTTAAGGTAACCCCACATGGGGGATTAATCTATAGGTCAATAGATATTTATATACCTGTAGTACTACCGTTATAAAAAGCAATGAAGGAACCCTGCAAGGAGAAATAATGGATTCGGTGATCGCAGGCAATGCGAGCTGGATGCTCATGAGCGCGGCTCTCGTGCTGCTCATGACCCCAGCCCTGGCACTTTTTTACGGAGGCATGACAGAGCGCCGCGGTGTGCTCAACATGATGCTGATGTCCTTCGGCTCACTAGCGGTAGTCAGCATCATTTACATCCTCTGGGGCTGGTCAATGAGCTACGGCACGGAGTCTTGGGGCGGCATCGTTGCCAACCCCTTCGAGTTCTTTGGACTGAAGGACTCCATCTTTGATGCCAATGGTGAATACCTCGAAGGTGCGGAAGGCTACGCCAATATCATCGATATCGGCTTCCAGCTCACCTTCGCCGTTATTTCCACCGCGATTATCTCCGGTGCACTCGCCGGCCGTGTGAAGTTCGGTACCTGGATGCTTTTCAGTGGCCTGTGGGCAACCTTTGTCTACTTCCCGCTGGCCCACATGGTCTGGGGCGGCGGCATCCTGGGTGAGGGTGAAAGCAGCGTCACCAGCTGGATCTTTGGCAGCGAAGGTGGGGAAGCGCTCGTCGCACCCATTGACTTTGCTGGTGGTACCGTCGTCCACATTTCCGCCGGTACGGCAGCACTGGTTCTGGCGATTGTCGTGGGCAAGCGCCAAGGCTTCCCGAAGAGCGTCCAGCGCCCCCACAACCTGCCCATGGTCATGCTCGGTGCCGGCTTGCTGTGGTTCGGTTGGTTCGGCTTCAACGGCGGTTCCGCCTTCGCTGCCGATGGCCTCGCCGGCCTGGCCTGGGTCAACACCACCGCCGCAACTGCCGCCGCAATCCTAGGCTGGTTGTTCGTGGAAAAGCTGCGCGATAACTACTGCACCTCCCTGGGCGCAGCCTCCGGTGTGGTCGCAGGACTTGTCACCATTACCCCGGCCGCGGGCGACCTGAACCCGGTGACCTCCCTCATCATGGGCGCCCTCGGCGGCATGCTGGGTTGTTTGGGCGTGGGCCTGAAGTTCCGCTTCGGTTTCGATGACTCCCTCGACGTCGTGGGAGTCCACCTGGTTGCCGGCCTGTGGGGCACCGTGGCAGTTGCCTTCTTTGCCAATGACCGCGGCATCTTAACCGGCGGCGGTGCCGAAGGCTGGAAGCTGCTCATCGTACAGATTCTCATCGCAGCGATCGCCGTAGTCTTCGCCGCAGTCATTACCGCCATCATCGCGGTGATTTTGAAGGCGACCATCGGCTGGCGCGTGACCGACCAGATCGAAACCGACGGCATTGACTTTGGTGGTCACCGTGAGACCGGCTACGACATTGGCGGCCGTGCGATGCGCGGTACCACCAGCCGCAACTAAAACGCCCAGCGATACCTAGGAGCAACAATGAAACTCGTAACAGCCGTGGTCAAGCCCTTTACGCTTGATGATATCCAGCAAGCCCTACAAAAGCTCGGCTCGCCCGGCATGACGGTGACCGAAATCGAAGGCTTTGGCCAGCAACGCGGTAACAAAGAAATCTACCGCGGCGCCCAATTCGCCACCTCCTTTGTCCCCAAGGCCAAAATCGAGCTCATCGTGGCAGACGATGACGCCGAAGCGATTGTCGATGCCATCGTCGACGCCGCCTGCACCGGCGAAATCGGCGACGGAAAGATTTGGATAGCGCCCGTCGAAGACGTCATCCGCGTCCGCACCGGTGAGCGTGGAGAGAAGGCTATTTAAGCGTCCCGCGCACCAACGCCCCAGGCCTCCAAAGAGGGGAGGGCTGGGGTTTTGTTGTGGGTCCCAGTTTTATTTCTCTAATTGGTCGGTGTCTTTAGCCGTCGCCATGATGTTAGCTAGGGCATCTATCATGCTATTGAGTATGCTCTCATCGTTTGAAACAAGAGCATCGCGTTGCTTGCGTTGCTCAATGCCGCTAAAAATCGCACGCTTTGCTTCGACTTTAAAGAGCTTTGAACGCTTGAGCTGCTCCTTGGAGTTTTCTTGGCCAAGTTTCACGGCCGCGGGCTGGCTGGAGAGCGTACCCCATGCAGCAACGATCATCTGAGCTGTATCACCGCTGTCAACGTCCACTCCCGCGAGCGAGAAAAGATCGTTCACTTTTTCTACTGCCTCATCAAAGGCACTACGCAGGGGTGTCTGTGGCTCTCCTAGGCGGACCGTGAACTCCGGCACTTGCAAAGCCTCAGATTCGCTGCCGCTAACGCTATGGTCTTCTTCAACGTGACCCTGGGCAATGGCGACGCCAGCCAGCGTGACACCGGTGAGGAAGTCCTCGCTGTCATCCAGTTCGGTGATATGCAGGTTTGGCTCAAGGACGCTGCACAGCATTGCGCGCTTCGATACGTCAGCATCGGCATAAGCAATGATCTGGGATAAGAACTCGTAGGCGTGGCGATATTTCAGCACGTGGGCCCTGAAATCCTTGGCGTGCTCGCGAGTGCTTTTATCGGTGGAGCTACGGTCTGCGCGCCAGCGGCTAAGGATCGCGTCTGCTGCACCGCGTAGGCGTTCGGAGTCATTGCCAGCATTGTAAGCTTCTGCCACCGCGTTCATCTCATCGAGGTCATAGTAGCCGGAGGTATCTAGCTCGTCTGCAAGTGTGTGAAGCGAGTTTGGATCTACGTCTGTATCGATGGATGCGCCCTGGTAGTAGCGCTGGAAGTCGGCCACAATTAGCGCGGGATCGTTGACAAAATCCACCACCATAGGTGCGGGCTTATCCGGATGAATCCTATTGAGACGCGACAAGGTCTGCACCGTGGCTACGCCGGAGAGGCGCTTATCCACATACATGGCGCATAGGCGCGGCTCGTTGAATCCGGTTTGGAACTTGTTGGCTACGATGAGCACGCGGTAGGAAAGATCGTCGTCCTTGAATGTTTGCTCCACATCGGACTCGCCGTTGAGACTTACTTCGGTGACCGGTTCCGGTTCATCCTCCATGCGTACCGCGTCAGAAAACGCCACGAGCGAGTGGAAACCGTATCCCTTCTCGGTGATGTAGCGGTTCATTTCGCGTGCCCAGTGCACCGCCGCTTTGCGCGAGGAAGTTACCACCATGGCACGCGCCTGCCCATCCAAATGATGCGCGACGTTACGGCGATAATGATCAACAACAACCTCGACTTTTTGGGCAATGGAGGTCGGGTGCAGGCGCACAAACCTCACCATATCGGTGACCGCTGCAGACTGGTCTACCTCTTCGGTCCGTCCTAATTCATCGCGTACTTCGGCCCACATGGAATACGTGGAATAGTTGGTTAGCACGTCCATAATGAAGCCCTCAGCAATCGCCTGACCCATGGGATAGGTATCAAAGGCTATGTAATGACCGTCTTGGGTCTGCGAACCAAATAGGCGCAGCGTCTTGGCCTTTGGCGTGGCGGTCAAAGCCACAAAGGTCATATTCGACGCATTAGCCACCGCTTCTTGGCGCAGCTCTAGCAGGTCATCAGCGGTGTATTCTTCGTCCTCATCTACGTCAACGTCGGACAACAACTCGCGCAACGCAGACGCGGATGAGCCAGTCTGGGACGAGTGTGCTTCATCTGCAATAACGCACCAGTTCCGTCCTTGAATTTCTGGGTTGTTGTCCAATAAGGAGAGTACGTGCGGGAACGTCTGCAACGTGCAGGTAATAATGTGTCCGCCCTCGACCAGTGCCTTGTGCAGTTGCGGTGACTTTGAACCAGAGTTTTCACCCACTGAGACCACCAGGCCACGTGATGCGGCCAATGCCTGCATGTCCTGGCGGATATTGGTATCGAGCGCGGTGCGATCAGTGACGACAATGACCGAGTCAAACGTCTTCGTGCCATCCGCGGCCACTTGTCTAATGAGCCGGTGGGCAAGCCACGCGATCGTTTTGGTCTTACCCGAGCCAGCCGAGTGCTCAATCAAATAGCGCCCGCCAGCCCCGCGTTCGGCCACGTCAGTGGTGACTCGCTCCACCGCGCGCAACTGGTGGAAACGTGGGAAAATCAACGTCCCGTTGGCCCCGCGTTTGGACTTCTTATCCGGTTCCCACACGGCGAAGTCGCTCAAGATACGCAGCAACAACCGTGGCTGCAGTACCTGCTCCCATAGATAAGAGGTCGCAGACTTGCCCGCAATTGGCGGGTTGCCGCCTGCGCCGTCATGTCCCTGATTAAATGGTAGGAACCTAGTTTCGCTGCCATTGAGCGTCGTGGTCATGTACGCCTCATCGTTCGATACCGCGAAGTGAACGAGTGCGCGACCTGGCAGCAGGACGCGCCGGTTCTTCGACGGCACACGATCCTCGCGATACTGCTTCATTGCCTTCTTTACGGACTGCGTGTTGTCCGTCTTTAGCTCGAACGTGGCAACCGGAATGCCGTTGACCGTAGCAACGAGATCCAGTGTCTCATTGCTGTCGTCGTCGAAATGTACCTGCCGGATAATGCGCAGCCGATTAGCTTCGGCGCGCTTGGCCGCGGTTACGCTCAGTGGATTGGCCGGTGGGAATGCCACCATAGGGCCAAAGGTCGCCGAGCGTGCGTTAGTCTGCGCGTATTTAAAGCCCTCGCGCAGCGTTCCCAACAGACCACCCCGGATACGTCCGGTTTGTGCGTCCTTGCGCGTCGCGGACTCTAGCCGCTTGGCAACATATTCCAGAAGCAGACTCCGCGCATTCTCGCGGGTGGTATCCGTTGCGTCCTGCGGCACAGCTTTGGCGTAGTTCTCTGGGTACTGGGACTCCAACCAGTGCAGCACGTCAGCAGGAAATAGACCGAGCCGTGCATCCCAGCCGGTATCTTTCATACCCGGCTCATAGATCCAGCCACTAGCTTGTAGGGATTCGCAGATCGTTTCTTCCAAGCGTTCTTCACGCATGATGTCACGTTTAGGCATGAGTTTCGTCCTTGTTAGTAGGGGAGGCAGGAATATCAATCTGGCCAGTCACCGCCGCCGAAATAACTGCCGCGCGCCGCTCGGTGAGCAAGTCTCGCAGCTCCTTAATATCTGCCAGCATCGAGTCAATCTCGGCGGTCTCACGGTCAATCTCGTCTGCGATACGGCGCTGTTTGGTAAGAGGCGGAACTGGAATACGGAGCTGACTCAAGACTGTAGAAGTCATACTCGGCAGCGCGGTATCTGTGGAGTATTTCTCAAAGGGAATAGTTGTCGCCCATTTGTGGAGAAATGATGGAAGAATATCTCGGCTTAAAACCGTGTAGTACATGGTGTCTACTGTCCAGAACTTGCCGTCGACCAATAAGGGCTTATCTAGTGTCCCTTTTCGACCAAAGAGCACCGATGGGCCATCAAAAAGAAAAGAATTTGCTCGTTTGAACACGCCACCAGAGCCATAAACTGGATGATCCCCGGACATGTCCTCAACTCCCTTGGTGTCTTGACCATTACGGAATTGAGCCACATACCCTAATTTCTGGTAGTTGCACCCAGATTCCCGCAATTTAGAGAAGACACTTTTACAATATTTCGGCGTCTTTCCTCGAGCAGCCGTTCCATTTCGTCCAAATCGGCGCGCATGCCGTCGATCTCGGCGGTCTCGCGGTCGAGGTAGTCAGCGATGGCGCACTGTGTGTCTAGCGGGGGCACTGCCAAATAAAGCTGTGCTAGATCGGACGAAGTCATACTGGGGACTGCTGTGTTTGTGGAAAGAATGGACAACGGGGCATCTAATGCCCAGTAGTAAACAAAGCGGGGATCAACGTCAGGTCTAGGGACTGTAAAGTACATCGTATCAACAGTCCAAAACCGTCCATTCACCAATAATGGTTTGTCAATGGTGCCTTTTCTTCCGAAGAGAATGGAGGTGCCATCAAACAGGTACTTATTCGTCCGTTTAAATTCCCCGCCTGAGCCGTAGACCGGGTAGCTTTTGGATTCATTGTCAGTCCCCGGTACGTCTTGACCGTTTCGGAACTGTAAAAGTGATCCGAGTCGTCTTTTATTCCAGTCCGCTGGAAGTTCACCTCTGGAATAAGAGAATGGGCTATCCATTACTTCCTCACCTGCCCGAACTTGTCCATGAGTCGGGCCATGACCTCAGCCACGTCTGCATCAATCTCGGCCAGGGAGCGCACGGGTTCGGGCTTGTAGAACACGCGCTTAAAGGGGACCTCGTAACCGGTGACGGCTTTGTCGGCGTCCCAGGTGACATCGGGTGCGAATGGGAGCACTTCGCGCTGCATGTGCTCGTCGATGTCTTCGGTGAGTGGTACGCGCTCGGCCATGGTAAACGACGGGTCAAGGACAGGGTTGCCCTTGCGGTCTACTGCTGGTTCTGCGTCTGGGTCGTTGACCGCAATGGCTTTGGAAATGGCATCGATAAGCGTGGCGGGCATCTTTACGCCGTGTTCCTTGGCTGCGGTTTTAAGGGCGTCCGGCAGCTCGTTGTAGGAGGTGCCAGCTACCGCGCGCATTACGTCGGCGTGTTCGTTAACGGCCTGCTTGTGCTCCAGAACCTTGGCGGTGGCTTCGTCAGTGACTTTCACGCTAAGGCGTGCCTGCTTGGTGACTTTAACGTCTCGGAAGCCCAAGTCGTCCGGCGTGAGTACTTTGGATATATCACTATCGGCGAAGGCGCTGTAGGTTTGCAGCACTTTGTTTCGGTCGGCTTCGCGCATCTCGCGGCGCTTGTCACCTAATCCCGTATCCGGGGCAGACCAGCACTCGGAGGCGTCGATAAGCTGTACATAGCCCTTGCGGTGGTCTTCCTTGTTTGTGTCAAGAATCCACACGTAGGTGGAAATGCCGGTGCCGTAGAACATGTTGGTGGGCAGCTGGATGATTGCGTCCACGAGGTCATTCTCTAGTAGCCACGCGCGAATCTGATCAGGGCCTGAACCTGGGCCACCTGTAAACAGTGGCGAGCCGTTGGATACCACCGCGCCACGTCCTCCGGAACCATTCTCGCCTGCGGGCATGAGCTTGGAAGCAACGTGGGCAAGGAACAGCATCTGGCCGTCGCCCTTATTGGGCAGGCCATGGCTAAAGCGGGAACCAGGAACCTTGGCCTGCTCCTTGACCGACGATTGCTGCACCGACCAGTCGGAGCCGAACGGCGGGTTGGACAAGATGTACTCGAATTGCTCGCCCTCATAGAGATCAGTCAGCAGAGTGTCACCGTGGCGAATCGCGTCCGGCTCACCGCCTTGAATAAGGAGATCAGCTTTGCCAATGGCATAACCAGTGGACATAAGTTCTTGGCCGGCGAGGTTAACTTCAATATCGGGGTTAAGTTCTTTTAACGCGCGTGCTGCAACTAACAGCATTCCGCCCGTACCGGCTGTGGGATCGTAAACGGTACGTGAAGCGCCAGAGGAGGTAAGCCCAGCGTCATCGGAAGCGAACAGAATGTCTACCATGAGACGGATAGCGTCACGCGGGGTATAGAACGCACCTGCAGCTTTGCCTTTGGTATTGAATGCGCGGTACATGACATTCTCGAACAGGTCACCCATCTGTGCATCGGGAAGGGCCTCGAGAGACATGTCAATAGTGGAGAAGTGCTTGACCACTGGCCACAAACGGCCTGCTTGGTCGAGCGTTCGCATTTTGACCGAAAAGTCGAACGCATCCCAGATATCCCGGACAGATTGTGAGAAAGCGCCCACATAATCCATCAATGAGTCGTAGACGTGGTCATCAGTTTCAGCGATGCGAGTGAGGTCCAACCGCGAAGAGTTGTAGAAAGAAAGCCCGAACTGGGACTGGACTTCCCAGTCCATATAGGCCTCGCTGACCCCGTCTGCGTGCAAAGAACTGACCAGCTCAAGCACCTGGTCCTTGGTCGGCGCCAAAATACATTCGAGGCGGCGGAGAACCGTCAGTGGCAGGATGTAATCGCCGTAATCCTCGGGTTCCACGATGGATCGAAGGTACTTATCGGCAGTGTTCCAGACAACAGACTGGTTGAGATTAGCGGTGCTCAAAATGGAAGTTCTTTCTAGCAAAGCGTGGGGCAGTACCTCTGTAACCTTAGTTCTCTGGGGTAAAAAAGTGGTGGAAGCTGGGCCTCAGAATACAGCGGGGCGGGTGACATGGCCAGCAACGACGGTGCCTGAGCCCAGCCAGCAACGACGGTGCCTGAGCCCAGGCTATAATCAGCTGTATATACTTACGGGAAGTTTCTTAATTTTTTCGAACGTGGCAACAGACATATTTGTTGCATTTGCGCTTTTATTCTTTATTTTTGTGGAAGTTGATTCTAGAGCTCTTTAATGTCGGCCCACAGCGTGCTGTAATTAGAAATTATCGGTTCCAAGCCGTCCTACTGGCAGGAGCCCGGGAAATGGAAATGGAGACGTCTTTCCGCTCAGATAGATTTACATGTGGAAGTGGAACATGGTTATAAGGGACAATCGTAGAAACGCTCTAATTAACCCCAGAATAAAGTGCAAACGTCGCCTATAAGCGAATTAAGAATACGTGAAATGTAGATAGGTGAATATATAAGAGAACTGTAATGACGTCATATTTGTTCCGGTATGAAAAATATTTCAGTAGGATGTTAAAATGAAACTCGTCATAAAGCCTCTATTCTATTCATTTCGGAATTGATCCATTATACAGTAGAAAACAGTAAAACTCCGGGTTGTATGACCCATGGGGGTTTTGGGCAATCTTGTCCGGGGATTATGGCTGAGAGAGGTGCATCGGAATTGACGTAGTACTACGGGAAGAAACCTTTGAATTGAAATAGTTTTCGTCTCCGCAGCTTAGATCTTATTAGGTTGTCTAGCTTCGGGATTAGGGAAGCTGCCTGTCGGCCTGCACTCAATATATCCTGTGTGTACAATTATTCCATTGTCCTTTAGCTGCGCATGAAAGCAACTAGCTAAAATTTAATGATTCGGAGATTTGATTTATTTTGGCTAAAGTTTCCTTACAAACTACAAATTTTACCCGACCTTCTGGAGTGTCAAACGGTAGCACCGTTTTGGATGTGACGGGCAGAGATATCTGGCAAGCTGCCGCTGAAGTTGGAGCTACTTCGTCAATCTTTAACTCCCCCAAGCGTACACAACTTGAAATCGCATGGCGCACAAGCATGGCTCTAGCTCACTTGGAAGCAGCTGATGGTGGCTGGGTACAAAATCGTTCTTATAAACGGTTAGACCCGAGTGAAAAAAGCGGAATAAGCTATTATTTGGGTATGGTCTTACCAGCGATAATTGCCAAAAAAGAGCTGAACATACCTCATCTAGTGCATGTTGATTCCGTGCTGCAGATCCTCGGGAAAAAGAAGAGAAATGTGCAGCGTCCAGATTTGGTAGGTTATAGATGGGGATCAAATGGTAATAGTCGGGGAAGGTTGCTCCTCGAAGCGAAAGGTAGAACAAACGGGTTCGTCCAGGCCCCGCTTGATAAAGCGATGGATCAATTGAAAAATGCTCCACCAGAAGTATTACAGCTGGTAGGCGGCAGTGCTCTAAGGATTGCTTCTCTTTCATATTTTGAAAAGTCCGGTGTTAAGAGCAATAAAGCGGTTTGGCAGGCGTTCATGACAGATCCACCTAGTGAACCTGTGCGATCTCGCTATCGTGATAACGAATATCAAGCCTTAGTAGACACTTCATATTGTTGGCCTTTTTGAAAATTTTTAATGATCCGAGTATGGATACTCAGGAGAAGAACAATGTAACTACAGCCTGGATGCCAGTCGCAAATATGAAACTATCCATTCCATCTATTATTCTGGAACAGTTTAGAGAAGTGGGACTGAAGGAAGGTATAGAAGTCGGGGCTGAAGGTCTTCAAAAGGTTTGGAAACAAATATATAACGAATTATCAGAAGTGGGAAACGGAACGGAAAGAAATCTCGTGGAGATTGAGCAAATAGAACAAGAATATGAACAGTAAATATTTAACCCTGTTTCCTGTCATGTCGATACCAACGGAGTGAGAATTATCGGTTTTCTGATTAAGTAGACCGGTATCTTTGGAACGTGTCAAAGTATTTTTAATATCACACTAAAATCTCGTAGTACGGATAGTAGAACACAGGATATTGGCAGAATTTTCTACATTTAAACAGTTCGCGACGTCATAGCACGATTGCGTCCGTTGGCTTGGTGTATCTGTGGTTTGTGGGAAGCCTCGCGCCGTTGCACAACAAGGCGACGAACTCAGTCCCATTTGGGAATCGACTTCTACTTATCCTTGAAAGGGTTGTACCCGCGATAGCCGTTTGCCTCAGTAAAATTGATCCAACAGTGTATCTGGAGAGGTTATTACCCCAAAACTCCTCAAGCGCGAATTGTCAGATAGTCGTGGGCATCATTGACTAGGTCTTTCTGTTCAATCTGACACTGTCTGCGGCGCTGTTGGTGCCACTGAAGCTCCATAACGGGCCAGTACCCGCATTGGTCCCCGTCACTGGTATTTGGAAATTAGTGTGAATTGTCCTAACTTTTGTTGCTAGTCTTTTGCCCTGATTTCTATTATTCCTTGTCGTAGATTGTGCTTTCACGTTTCGGGTTCAACCCTGGGCGGTGTGTGGAATCCCAGGCTCTGGTGGAGCCTAGCCTCGTTTCACCAAAGCCCCACTAAAACGTCGTGATTCTCGTATTGAAAAGATCATCTTACGCTCGGGCATGGGTCACTCGTTCTTGTAGGAGCCGTTAACGTTTTCAGCTAAAGAATTTTCATACCAGCCCAGCCCCTGTGGAAGGATTAATCACGTACTGGGCATGCCGCTCAATGTAGACAACACCGACATACAGCGAGCCGTGATCCGAATGGTGAATGAGGCCTGCTGTTTATTTAGCACACGCGATCGCCTAGTTGGGGCCTTGCGGGGGCAAAGCTTCGGTGCGCATGGAATCTGACATTGCCCATCTGACGATGCGTCGTGAAAACACATTATAGACAAGCGCAGCATACGCAAAGCTGTTCTTCGTGCATACGTAAGTAAGTAATGTCGGCCACTCACTGCTTGTTCGGACCCTGGACTTTAACCTCATGCCCCACCAAATCCGGGCAGTTTGTTCACGACTGATATCGATTCCATAACGGCGAAGAGTATGCCACGTTTTCCGTAGACCGTAGTCACCGTCATAATCCCTATGAGAAGCACTAACTCCTTTAGTCGGTACAGCATCACGAAGGCAACGAGCACTTAAGCCACGGCCCTTGGATTAGTAATAACCACGCGAGGTGATGAACCCACCAGTCCGGTTATTCTTCAATGTCCTTCCAGATGAACTCGACAGAGAACCGACCCCGGTATTCATCGATGAACCGGTTTATAACCGAGGCTGTAGGCCTGGTTCCGAGGAGAAAAAGCTGCGGTAGCCGTCAGAAGCTCATTAGCGTCGGATAGATTTTGATTTTCAAGGCGTATCCTGGCCTTTTCGGGGGCTAAATCGCTAAGCACAGGTGCTGGTGAGATTCCTGCACAGGGGGTTTGCTTAGTCCATTGCCGGGCTGTACGCCATCAAACCCCCAGCTTCGGGGCTGCTGCCTGACATCAATCTTGCATTGACACGCCGTTCCGCCCAGCTGCGGTCTTCAACGAGACGGAGCACACGATCCCTTACATCCTGTTCAAATTTTCTCTGCACATTCAGAATTTCCGTGTGCTCAAACGGAATAAAACCTGGGACACTTCGTGCAAAAAATAATCCCAATGTTACTTCGATATTGATAAACTGATTGGACATCAAGATGTGCATCCAGATTATCACGAAGGTGAGACCGATGACTAAAGGAACAACTTGGTTTAAAGCCGACCTCCATATTCACGTGCCTCAGACTGCAATGAACGACCAGTATAGACTTGATGCGGAAGCTAAGAAAGAGATTTTAAGTACGGAACAGTTCAAAACTGGGAATCCGGACAAAAAGCAACTTACCCCTCAGTCATTGGTCGGCCCTATCCGAAAAAAATTTTTGGAAGATTTGATTCGCTCCGATGTTGACATGATCGGTCTTACAGATTATTTTTCGGTAGAGCATTTTGATTTTTATGCTTCCGAACTTCGAGCTAAAGGCAAAAAAGTATTTCCAAATGTCGAATTTCGCCTAACTGAAGACGCTGGCCGTGGGCATATTAATCTTCACGTGGTTTTCTCGGACAAGATTTCGACAGAAACCATCTCTGAAATGCTCAAACGTTTGCAGTGTAATGGAAATCGGCTGGGCAATATTCCTCGTAGTGAATACGACAGTCTGACGGTCTCCCTGAGCGAACTTAAAGAAGAACTCAAAAGAACTTTTCCCGATCGAGAAGAAAGCTTTTTTGTAATCGTTCCAGTTCGTGGTGATGGGCTATATGACCCCGACATGAAAGATGGTATTTCAAGGCGATCCCGCAGTGTTGCTCAGGAAGTTGCAGAATATGCAGATGCTCTCTTTGGAAATTTAACAGACTTCCAAAAGATTAAGTCGATCGACTGGAGCGGGGTGCCTAGAGGAAAACCCGAAAAGAAACAACAGTCCGCGCTGTTAGAACTTGCTTCGCGAATCGGTAGACCGATGGCTGTTTTCCAAGGATCTGATGCGCATGACTTTGAAAGACTCAGCAGAAGTCTCAAGGAGGGCCCTTTCACTTGGGTGCGTGGCCTTCGAGATTTTAGCGCTTTGCAACAGACTATCGTCGAACCGCGTAGTCGCATATGTATTTCTCAAAGAAAACCCGGGATGAAGAACCCAGCGCACGTAATTAAAAAGGTGACATTCAGCGATGAAAGCTATATGTCCGGCGTAGAGTTTAATCCAGGCTTGAATTCAGTGATCGGCCCCCGTAGCTCGGGAAAGTCAACGCTTCTGGCTCATACCGCCTATGCGGTAGATTCGGAGAAGACTCTAAAAGCTCAAGAAGCATCTTTGCCAGAAAGATCACGTGAAGATTTCGGCCCAGCCGAAGGGTATAACTGGAAAGACGCCCTTAAAGAACTGGAAGTCCAGGTAGAATGGGCTGATGGAAATGTGACCTCTTATAAGACAAAAAATGGAACGAAAATGGTTCATTACGTTCCACAGAATTTTCTTTTTCAACTTTCTTCTGGGGACCGCGATAACATCGATAAGCTGATTCAAAAGCAAATATCGCAGATTGAAGGTGCCAAGAGTGTAGCTGATCTCATAGAGACTGAATATAGTCGGCATCGGGGATCAGTTCGTCAAGCAGCTGAACGCTATAGGGTTGCATGCATCAAAAAAGCAGCGCTCGAACAGAAAATTCGGGAAGTTGGCGACCCGAAAGCGGTTCAGCATGAATTCGAGGAGTCTAAAAAGACGCTGAAAAGTATTAATGCGGAAGGTGAAGACCTAAGTGGCCGTAAAGCCGTGGAAATTTTAGAATTTAAAGAAGATGTGAACGTAAAGGTGGACTCGCTTAAGGAAGCTGTGGGCGTTATAGAAGAACGGATCAATCAGTTGACGCCTAAGGGGATTTGGGAAACCTTCTTTGGCGGTGAGAGTGAGTATCCTTATTCACATATGGTGTATAAACGAGTGGAGCCTGCTGTACGCGAGGCGATCGGCTCCATTACTTCGGAGGTTGAGAGAGTTTTAGATCAAGACACCAAGTTTGCGTCTGTAGTTCAAGAAAACCTAGCTTCCTATATCGAAACCAGTGGTTTAGCGCAACGGGCGAAGGCTTTTTCTAATCTTCGGGGGCCTCGTTTGTCGGAGGCTAAAAAGAAGTACGAAGAAGATAAAGCGCGGTTGGCTGGCTTTATGGAACTTCAGGAAGAGCTCAAGGCTTCTGAAAAAGCGGCGAAAAGTGAATTAGACTTGCTAGTAGAGAATTATCAAAACTGGTCCCGCCGTTCCATGGATTTGCGGGACAAATTTGAGCAAGAAATATCATCGGGAAGCAATAACTCATCTTACGTGAATTTTGTTGAATTCTCTCGTGAGCGTCAAAGAGTCAATAATTTCAGGGACTTATTCCTCGAACGTAAACAAGACCGAGGCTTCAAAGAAGTCCTATCTAGCCTTGACGAAATTGATTTCTCAGCTGAGACGCTTTCTAGTGTGTCCGAAAAGTTGTTGAGTGGGAAGGCGAAAGTGGCAGCAAAATATCGTGATCGAGAAGACTTGTTCATGGAATTCTGCGACGTTCTGATCCCCAAACCCCGTTTCGGTTGCAGTTTCGAAGGAGACACTATCGGCGGGTTTCAACCAACCACTATGACCGCGGGAAAGCGGGCTCTTTTTGCACTAACGGTACTTCTTGAGGACGATGATTCTCCTTGGCCGCTGCTCCTGGATCAACCCGAGGACGATCTCGATTCTCGATCAATTTTTAAAAATATTGCACCTTTTCTAAGGAATGGTAGCCTGCATCGTCAAATTCTGATGGTGACGCACAATGCTAATCTTGTCGTGGGAGCAGACTCCGATTTAATTATTGTGATTAATCGGCATAGTAAAGATTATCCGAATGGTAAAAGCAACCCACCTATATTTTCTACAGTGTCAGGTGCATTAGAAGAGTCGCAAAGAAAGGAGAAGCCGCATTCTCCTGTGTTCTTGAGAAGGAAAACCATAAAGCGGCATATTTGCGAGGTAGTCGATGGCGGGAGGGAAGCCTTCGAAAAGCGTAAGGTGAGATATCGAGGGGTTGAGCCTGAGTACGATAATAGATGAAGAATCGCCGATGGACCTGACCCCTGTTGAGCGTGTCAAGTTGTTTGTGTGTGGGGCTAGGTTTATAGGTATTTGTCGAATCGGTCGGGGAAGGCTACTGCCATTTGGTTGATGGCTTGTTTCCAGCCGGATACTCGTGCTCCTTCCACGAGTCTGCTGGCTGTAGCTGAGGCTCGTTTGCCTTGTTTCGCCCGCTTGATAGCTCGTTTGTCTTCAATATTGCAGATCATCAACCACAGCGTCTTTAACGCGGATTCATCATTAGTAAATTGGACCCGGTTACGCGTGGCTTTACGCAGCTGGTTGTTAAAAGATTCAATCGAATTCGCCGTCATAGATAACCTTCCTGGCCGCTGGAGGAAACTGCAAAAATGGCACGAATCTATCCCATGCGTCCTGCCAGACCTTGACCGACTGAGGGTACTTCACACCCAGTTC
>NZ_JBEHFM010000016.1:0-57102 GCF_040225675.1 Corynebacterium sp. KPL2680 | reverse complement strand
GAGGAGTTGTTGCAGTTCAGCAATGGTATGGGCGGCTGGTCGTGCGGCGAGCCATTTTTTAAGGGTTTGGTGGAATCGCTCAATTTTTCCTTGGGTTTGCGGGTGTCCTGGCCGTCCGTTTTTCTGTTGGATTTTGTGTGTGGTCAGGACTTTTTCAAAGGCATTTCTCCCGCCTTTGCGCCCGGCTAGCCGGGCAGTAAATACTAAGCCATTATCGGTGAGAGTGGATGCTGGCGGGCCGTATGTGTTGATCAGGCGGGTTAATTCTTGTGCTACCTGTGGGCCGCTAAAGCCGGCTCGTGCGGTAATAGATAGCAGGTAGCGGGAGTGATCGTCGAGGAAATCCAGCACGTCGACGCGGGTGTTATCTGCCAGATAGATGTAGGTGATATCAGCCTGCCAGCATTCATTGGGCATGGCGGCTTCAAAGCGGACAAATGAGCTTTTAGGCTTCTTCTTCGGTGCTGGGGTGATAAGGCCTTCAGCGTTGAGGATGCGGCGGATTGTTGATGTTGATGGGCTGCGGTGGCCGTCTTTTTCTAGGTGGAAGGAAATGGTGTCTGGCCCGGCATCGAGCCCGTGGCGAGTTAATTGCTTGCGGATAGCGATGATTTCTTTACGCAGCTTGTCAGGCACTGCCTGTGGATGGGTATGCGGGGCACGAGAGCGAGGCGCGATGGCGTCGGCGCCGCCGGCGTCAAAGGCGTTGAGGATCTGATAGACGCGCTGGCGGGAGATTCCAAAACGCTGGGCGACTTTAGAGGGGCTGCGGCCCTGTTTGCGGACTGCCTTGACGATGGCCATGTTGCGGTTGGGACTATTCATAGTGTCAAACATGTCGCGACTGATGAGTAAAACATCACCCGACACGGCCAGGTAACCCTAAGCGTCAACTATGTCGCGACTGACCTGTCAACCATCACGACCACTTACCCAGGAACAGACTGTCAAATAAGTCATGAATTCGGACACCGTCAGCCACCCCAACGTCCCGAGCCTCGCGCTCGGGATTTTTTATATCTCCACCACCATTTCCTCCGAGCGGGCCCTGCCAGCGAGATCCGGCATATCTCCGGTAATCAGGAACTCATCGACACCCAGCTGCTTGCCGATGTCCCTTAGTTCCTCCCCCACGTCCTCCACCGTCCCCCAAACATCGTGGCTCAGGGACTCGTCGATGCGGCGCTGTTGCTGACTCGTCAGGCCCTCTAGATCCAATTCGCGGGCCGGGCGCAGCGGCGCGAATTCCCCGGTGGACTGGGCCATGACCTTTGCATAGGACTCCGGCAGCAAAAGGTCGCGCGCTTGGTCCGCGGTATCGGCGACGGCGATATTGAGGGAGGAGATGATAGGTGGGGCATCGGCAAGCGCATGCTCGCGGTAGAGCCGCGCCGCCTTTTCCTGCATCTCTACGGGCCCGCCCAGGATGACGCCCAATCCCAGCCGCGCGGCCACCGTAACCGACCGGAAGCCGGCGAGGATATAGAGGGGCGTGCCCGCGTACTCGGGCCGCACCGTCACCGCCTCCTCGCCGTGCAGGTAGCGCAGCAGGGTCTCGACCTCGTTCTCGAACTGCGGCTTGAGATCTAGCGGATCGCCCTGGCGCAGCGCCTTGCGCACCGGCTCCGTAAAGCCCACCGAGGAGCCCAACCCAATATCAATCCTGCCCGGGTATAGAGCTTCCAAGAGGTTGATTTGTTCCGCGACCAGAAACGGCGGATGGTTGAACACCATGATGCCTGCGGTACCCACGCGAATGCGTTGCGTGCGCGCCGCCACGTGCGCAGCCAACATGCCCGGCTGGCCCGCGGGGATGCCCGGCACCCCGTGGTGCTCGGCGAGGAAAAACCTGTGAAAACCCAGCCGCTCCACATGCTGCGCATGCTCGGCTACCCCATCGAGTGTGCCTGCCGCTCCGCGGTCCAAAATAGAAAAGCGCATGGCCACCACTGTAGCCATGCGCCTAAAAATTGTACGGATTATTGGTTAGCGTCCGCGTTGCCCTTAGACCATTCCTCCCAGGACATATTCCAATCGCCCAAGCCGTCCATAGGGTTGAGCGTCTCGCCATAAGTATTAAATACGTGGACGATATCGCCGCGCTTGACGGTGTTCTGGAACCACTGCGCAGCCTCTGGCGTGACGTTGATGCAGCCGTGGGAGGTATTGGAGTTACCCTGCGCCCACACGGACCACGGTGCAGCGTGCACGTAGATGCCCGAATAAGACATTTGGGTAGCCCAGTCCACCTCGGTGCTGTACCCGCCCGCCTCGTGCGGCAACCCGAAGGTCTCAGAATCCATCAGCAGCGACTGGTGTTGATCACCAATGACGTAACGCCCATTCGGGGTGTCAAATTGGTAATCGCGCCCCAGCGATACCGGAATGGTGCGCAAGAGCTCCTTGTTCTTGTAGACCTTCATGGTCTTGGTGGCATTATCCACCAGCGTGACGGTGCGATCCCCGATGGTGAAATCCGTCCCGGTATTTTCCCCACCGTAGATTCCGCCACCGAGATCCTTGCCGTACTGATCGACCTTGACCTCAACCTTGGTGCCCGGCTCCCAATACTCCTTGGGGCGCCACCGCACCTCTTGGTTGTTCACCCAGTAGAACGCGCCTTCCACCTCCGGGTTGGTCTTGACCGTAATCGTGTCCTCTGCCGCCTTGCGGTCGGTGATATAGGTACCGAAATTGACGCCGATTACCTGGCCCACGCCCACCTCGGAGCCCGGGATAGGCGTCATCGCCACCTGGGCGACACCTGCCGCCTGGGAGGTGGAAAAGCTCAAGTTCTTCTTATTTCCATCCTTATCAGTGGCCACGATGGAATAGGTGTGGTTATAGCCAAGATCCTCGGCCGTGGTCCACTTCTTGCCGTCCTCAGAGAGTTTTTCTTCAACTTCCACGCCCAGCTCATTGGTCATGGTCACGCTCTTGAGCTCGGTGGTGGATTCCACGGTGACGGGCTTGGATGGATCGACGTCTTCTGCTCCATCCTTCACGGAGGCGGAAAGCTTCGACTTTTCTTTCTGCTCAGATTTCTCTGCTGAGCTCGAAGTAGTTTCCTTTTCCTCCGGGCGGTTTTCGGCGGCGGAATCAACGGAACACGAGGCTACTACCAGGGAAATGCACGCAATGCTCGCAGCAGCAATGCGGCGGGAATTAGAGAGGGAGTTAATCACTAAGTAGACCTTAGAAAACACAGTAGTTCGTTCAAGACCAATCCAGACTATCGCCTTGCCACCCCAAATACCAGAAACAAGCGCACCATTGTCCAAACTGTTATACTCCCCCGAAAACACGCTATGACCAGTCGATTTTACAGTTTTTCAACCGGGGTGCTAGAGTTTCTACTCGTTGCACAGAGAGCCACACGGCAGGACGTCAACACTGCGCCATTAGCTCAATTGGCAGAGCAACTGACTCTTAATCAGTGGGTTCGGGGTTCGATTCCCTGATGGCGCACAACAGCGAAATCGCGAGGTATATTCCTCGCGATTTTTTCGTTTTCAAAGTTCGCTTTCAAAGCTAGCAAAAAGGCCGAGCATTTCGCTCGGCCTTTGCTTATCTTACTGCTTATTTACGCGCTGGGGCGCGACGACGGGAACACCGCGGTGCTCCACGATGTCCGCCTCTACCCCATAGACGCTTTCCACCAGCTCGCACGTGAGCACGTCTCCAGGCGCGCCCTGGGCGCGGATATGGCCCGATTTGAGCACCACCAGTTGGTCACACATACGCGCGGCCAGGTTGATGTCGTGAATGGCCACCAACCCCAGGCTGCCCTCGCGCCTAGCCTTCTCGCGCACCTCCTCGAGGACGAAGAACTGGCGATGCAGATCGAGCGCAGACGTCGGCTCGTCCAAGAGCATCAGGCCAGGATTTCCCACCAGCATCTGCGCCACGGCCACGAGCTGGCGCTGGCCGCTAGATAGCTCGTTGAGGTAGCGCGAGGCAATGGCATCCAGCCCCATCGCGTGCAGCACCTCGCCGCTGCGGGTGATGGGATCCTCGCATGCTTCCCGACGCGCCGCGATCAGCACCGTCTCAAACGCCCGCAGCGCCGCGGTGCTGGGCAGATCCTGCGGGACGTAGCCGATGAGCTGGCGGCGGTGCTTGCCCCGCGGGCTTTCGCCATCCACCAGAAAATCCACCTCGCCTTTGTACCCGCGGTGCACGCCGGCAAGGGACTTGATCAGCGTGGTCTTGCCGGAGGCGTTGGGCCCTAGCAGGCCAACCAACTGGCCGCCTTGCAGCGTATCCACGTCGACCGCTTCGAGCACGGTGTGCTTGCCGTAGGCTGCGCTAATACCGCGCAGGGTGAGTTCTACGTCCACAGCGCCCTCCTTCGAGTCATCACGATGGCAATAAAGAACGGCACTCCCAAGAGCGAAGTCACAATGCCGATCGGAATAGCCAGCCCAGGCTTAATCATCAGGCTCGCCGCGTGCGCCGCGCACATCACGGCCGCACCGGCAGCCATGGAAGCAGGCACGAAGTAGCGCTGATCCTCGCCCACCAGCATGCGGGCGATGTGCGGGCCCACGAGGCCGATAAAGCCGATGATGCCGGCGAAGGCCACCGTCGTTGCCGCCACGAGGGAGACTACGATGAGCACCACCACGCGCAGCCGCGCGGTATTAATGCCCATGGCGGCGGCGCGGGCATCGCCAAGCCGCAAGGCGGTAAGCCGCCAAGACAGCGCCCACAAAATGGGCAGGGCAACCAGCAGCACGCCCGCCAGCACGCCGTTGGCGACCCAGTTGGCGCGCGTAAGCGAACCCATGGACCAAAAGACGATCTGCTGCAGCGCCTCGGCCGAAGACTGGTATTGGATGAGCGCGAGCATGGCCTGGAAGAAGACCAAACCAATGCCGAGCAGCACCATCGTCTCTGCCTTCGCACCGCGGATAATGGCAGCCACGACGATGATCGCCGTCGCCACCGCCGCCGACAGCCACGCCACCAACGCCAGGTTGAACTGCGGCTGGGTCAGCAGCTGCCACTTCAGCACGATGGAACTAGCACCACCGAAGGCCGCCGCGGCGGAAATGCCGAGCGTAAACGGCTCCGCCAGCGGGTTATTCAAGATGGTCTGCATCTCCGCGCCGGCCAGCGAGAGGCTGACGCCGATGAGCAGGGCCATGACGGCCATCGGCAAGCGCAGCTTCCACAGCACCGTATGCGTCTGGTCATCCAGGCTCGAGGGCTTCACGATGCCCCTGATGACCTCGCCGGGGCTGATGTCGATGGCACCGACGAAGTTGCTGACCACAAACGCCACCGCCGCGATAAGACACAGGCCCGCGACGATGCTAATGCGCTGCCAGGTGAGCTTTTTGTGTTGCTGCGTAAGGGCAGCTACCTCCGCGCTCACCATTAATTCGTGCTAAAGAAGGTTCCCTCGCCAGCAACCGGCGAGTACTTTTCTTGCGCTTGCATCCACTGCTTGTCGATGTCCATATCCTCATACGCCTCCGGGTTGATCCACTTCGCGATCTGCAGCAGCGCTAGGTAGTTGAACGGCGAGTTGTAGAATTGGTGCCACATGCTGTGCAGGTTGTGGTCCTTGACCGCGCGCAGGTTCTCGAATCCTGGCTGGTTGCTCGGCAGCTTGGCGATGCTCGCCTCCGCTTCATCTTCGCCGATGCCATAGCCCACCGCAGCGTAGCCGACGGGGTTGCCCTCATCGTCCTTCTTATCGGACCAGTCGCCGCCGGTCGCAATCACCATGTCTGGATCCGATTCGAGGACCTTTTCTGGGGTCACGGCACCGGATTCGCCCGGGATGATGCCGTCGGCCACGTTTTCGCCGCCGGCCTCGTTGACCAGCTGCGAGATATTGGAGTTATTCCAGGAGCCACAGCAGTCCATGACGCCGGCCGCGCGCCAGACGAAGGTCTTGGGCTTATCCTTTACCTTGTCCGCGCGCTCCTTGACCAGATCCACGGTCTTTTGCCACTCTTTGTTGAATTCCTCGGCGCGCTCTTCTTTGCCGAAGATCTCACCGAAGATTTCCATGGACTTGGTGGTGTTTTCCAGCGGCTTGGCGCGGAAATCGGTCACGGCGTACTTAAGGCCCGCCTGGTCCATCTTTTCGGTCAATCCCGCCTCTTGCGAAGCGTCATACTGGTCCTTGGACAGCACGATGAGGTCTGGGTCCAGGCTCACCAGGTTTTCCACGGTGACATCGCCCTTGCTGATGGCGCCGACTTCCGGCAGTTCAGTGACCTTGGGCAGCTTTTCTTCCAAGACGTTGTAGTAGTCCGGTACGTTTTTCTTCAGATCGGATCCGATGCCCACGACTTTATCCAGCGGGTCTTCAGTGTTGAGAATGCCGGTGGCGAAGATGGAGCGGCCCTCGCCCAATAGAACGCGCTCGGGGGCCTTGTCGAGTTCTACGTCGCGGCCCGCGAGGTCGGTGAAGGACAGGGCGGCATCGTCGCTGCCGCTGCTGCTGTTGGTGTTGTTGGTGGTTTCTTCGGCGGCGCTGCAGCCTGCCAGTACGGTGGCGGAGGCCGCTACCACGGCCAATACCCTGGGGAATCTATATGCCATTTTGAGTCCTTGGTCGATCGGGATCCTCGATACGAGGATAAGGGCGAACCTATCCTAGCCTAACCAGGTAAGGTGACCCAAACCTAAACTGCTTCCTCGGCAATTGCGTAGTCTTCCGGCTCGCCCTTGGGCACCTCGGTGCCGTCCGCCATGGTGCGATCTTCCAATTCGCCATCCGGATCCACGATGGCGATATCGAAGCCGGCCTCGCGGATGCGCCGGAGGCCTTCCTTCAGCATGCGCCGGCCCATCCGGTTGGATCCGGTGATATGAGATAGCTCCAGCACCACCGTGCCCTCGCCGAATTCGCATTCGGTGAGCTGATGCAAGATGGTCTCCGCTGCGTTGAAATTGATAAGCCCCTGCAGGAAGATCACCGTGAGGTCGTCCTCGGTTTCCATCCTGCGCACCGGGTGCACGCCGTAGCGCTCATCGGTGGACATCAAGTGCAGTCCCATGTCCTTCGATAGCAAGGTCAAGGCATCCACGCCGCGGACGGAGTTGCCCTCCTTATTGAGCCGCGGCGAGAAGGTCGCCACCCCCAATTGGCCGGGCAGGGTACCCAGCAGGCCGCCCGAAACGCCGGACTTCGCTGGGATTCCGACCTCGGCCATCCAGCGCCCAGCGCCGTCGTACATGCCCGCAGAGCTCATGACAGAAAGCGTCAGGCGGCAGACATCGGCATCAAGGATCTTCTCCCCCGTCACCGGCTGCGTGCCACCATTGGCCAGGGTGGCAGACATCACGGCGAGGTCGCGCACCGTGACCTTAATCGAGCACTGCTCCACGTAAGTCGAGACGGCATCGTGGGCCTCGTCCTGGATGATGTCGTAATTGCGCAACATGTGCGCCAAAGACAGGTTCCTATCGGAGACCTGCAGCTCGGAATCGCGCACCTTTTCATCAATCTTCAACTCGCGGCCCGCCAGCCGCGAAAAGTAGCTGCGCAACTGTTCTACGCGCTCGGCCGGATCCGAATCCACGCCGTTAATCAGCTGCGTTACTGCAATCGCGCCCGCATTGATCATCGGGTTCACCGGCCGGTGGTCATAGCGGTTCAGCGAAAGTTCGTTGAAGGCCTCGCCAGACGGCTCCATACCAACGATCTCACGCACCGCATCCAAGCCGAGCTCCTGCAGCGCTAGAGCATACGCAAAGGGCTTCGACACGGACTGCAAGGTAAATTCCACCTCTGCATCGCCAGCGGAATACACGTGCCCCGTCGTGGTGCAGATGGCCACGCCGAGGTAGTCCGGTTCCGCCTTCGCGAGCTCGGGAATATAGTCCGCCACCGCGCCGCTGCGGTTTCCTCGCACCTGGGTCAAAATTTCCTGCAAATAAAAAGGAATTGGAGTTTTCATCGCAACTTAGCATACGAAAAAAGCCCCCACGGCGCGCGTGGGGGTAAGGCGGGGAAAATTAGTGGCGCTCAGACAGCAAGCGCTGCAATTCCTTCAGGTCGCTCTTGCGACGACGCGAGCGGAACACGGAATAGGCAATCAGCCCAGCAACGGCCGCGCCGACGCCACCGAGCACCAACTGAACGTTGCGGTCCTGCAACTTTTCGGTGGCGGCGTTCTTGGCGTCATCGACGAGGTTTTGCGGCTTGCTGCGATCCGCAATTTCATCCAGGGTGCTAGCCAGCTGGCGCCGGGTGCGTTCGATATCGCGTTGAATATCTTCAATATTGCGTGCCACGGAATTCTCCTCTTAGCTTAAGTTTCGCTCTTAACGAGCTTATCTTACCGTGCAGGGCCTCCCCCGCGCAGGCCGGGGAGCACGTAAAGTAGGTCCCATGACTGAAACTCGTTTGAACGTAGGAGATACTGCCCCCGCTTTTGCGCTTGCCGATGCCACCGGCAACACCGTTTCCCTTTCCGATTACGCAGGCCAGCGCGTGCTTGTGTACTTCTACCCGCGCGCCAATACCCCAGGCTGCACCAAGGAAGCCTGCGATTTTCGCGATTCCTTAGAAGAGCTCAATGACCTCAATATCGCGGTGGTAGGCATCTCCCCCGATAAGCCCGAGGCGCTGGCGAAGTTCCGCGACGATCACGATCTCAACTTCCCGCTGCTTTCTGATCCAGATAAGTCCATCATGACCGCGTATGGCACCTTCGGGGAGAAGAAGAACTACGGCAAGGTGGTCCAGGGCGTTATCCGTTCCACCTTCCTCGTGGAGCCGGATGGCACCATCGGCCAGACCCACTACAACGTGAAGGCCACCGGGCACGTCGCGCGCGTGATGAAGGGCCTCGAGTAAGCCGGTGGAGGAAATCCTCGTCCCGCGGCGTCGGCCAGCGCAGGCGCGCAGCCGGGAGCGCTTTGCACGCATCGTACAGGCGGCGCGCGCCGTGCTTGTCGATGTCGGCTTCGAATCCTTCACCTTCGATGAAGTAGCCCACCGCGCCGAGGTTCCGATCGGCACGCTGTATCAATTCTTTGCCAATAAATACGTGCTCATCTGCGAGCTCGACCGGCAAGATACCGCCACCAGCCTGGCCGAAATCGAGCGCTTTTCGCGCCTCGTGCCAGCCCCACAGTGGCCGGATGTCTTGGATGAATTCATCGACCACCTCGCGCGGATGTGGCGCGAGGACCCCTCCCGGCGCGCCGTTTGGCACGCCATCCAGTCCACCCCAGCGACGCGGGCCACGGCGGCCGATACCGAGCTGCAGCTCTTGGAGCCGCTTGCCGAGATCCTCCGCCCCCTTGCCACCGAGCACAGCGATGCGCAACGCATTGAGCTGGCGCGCTTCCTTATCCACACCGTGGTCTCGCTGCTTAATTACGCCATTTCGGGCGATCCCGACAAGTTCGATTCCGTGGTCATGGAGCTAAAGCGCATGCTGATTTCGTATCTCTTTGCGGTGGCCGCGGGATAAGTTTGTAGACGTTTATACAAGTTATCCACAGGCGGGCGCTGGGCGCGATTGGCGCCGCGGCAGCGCGCGCCTAGATTTGCAGGCATGAACGCACTGCAGGCCTATGCCACCCAGATTTCCTCGGCGATGGATATCCTCGCCGAGGCCCACGGCATGCCTGAACGCGACCTCATCGAGCTCGGCCTGCCGGATGTCGAGGCCCGCGAACTGCTCACGCTGGCTGAAGTTTATTTCGGCACCACCTCCTTTAGCCGCAAGCAGCGCCTTGCCGCCGCGGGCGCGCGCCACCACGATCTGGTGACGCTGAAGCTCATCGAGAAGTACGCCACCCGCGCGGCCACCAAGCGCGCCGCGTGGAACCTGCGTGTAGAGCTGTGCCGGCAACACGGACCGGCTTCTGAGATCGCCCGGCTCGCTAAGAAGCGCCTGCGCGAATGGCGCCCGCGCCGCCGGCCGCCGCGCGAGGGCGTACAACTCCTGCGCCGCCCGGAAGGCCCGTGGACGATGCGCATTACCGCGCCCTCATCCTTCCTCGCGGATCTTGATTCCGCCCTCGACCCCGATGACCCACTCGCGTCTTTCCGCGAGCTCCTCCGCGGCGAGGGCGCTGCCACGGTACAGACCACGACGAACGTGATTATCCCGCTCAACGCGCTGGACCAAATACTGGAAGGCGATGGCGACGAGGTCACGCTTCGGCTCACCAACGGCTCGACCATTACCGGCGCGCAGCTTGTAGAGCGCACCTTCAGCGAACACGGCCTAGCCACGCTCATCCACCCGGTGAAGGGCCCGGTCAACCTGTATCGGACCTCGCGCTTTGCCTCGGAAAAGCAGCGGCTGATGGCTGCCGCCGAAAACCCCACCTGCCCGTGGCCGCCGTGCAATCACCCGGCGGATAAGTCTCAGATCCACCACCTGCAGGCGTGGAAGCACGGTGGGATGACCAACGCGGACAACCTCACGGTGTGCTGCCCGTATCACAACGGGGTGAACCAAGACGATCCCAATGCCCCTCCCCTGCGCGGTCGCCTTGCCCGGGTAAACGGCAAGGTCCGCTGGGTCCGCTAGCGCTGCCTCATCGAGGTAGCGCTACTCGGCGTGCGCAAGCAGCTGTGCGCACATATCAGCGGGAAAGTGCGCCCCAGCCATCAGGGTGAAGTCCTCTCGGCCGAGCGCACCCGCCCCCTCTGGCACGCTGCCCCACAACCGGCAGCCCGTGACGGCCGGAAGCTCGTCCACGTTCAGCCTCGTCGCCAAGTCCGGCTTCTCGGGCAAACTGCCACCGATAAGCCCCAGCACGTTAATCCCGCGCCGCTGTGCTTCCCGGACGGTGAGCTCTGCAGCGTTGAGGCTGCCGAGTCCGAGGGAGGTGACGATGAGGAGATTGGTGGCAACATCGGCAAGCGTGTAATCATCGGCCAAACGCACTAGCAGCCCGCCGGCGCCTTCCACCAGCACTACGCGGCCTAGTGCGTCCAACCCCGCCACCCAGTCCCTGAGCTCCTCTTTAGTCGGCGGAGTCATGCCCGCCCGGCGCGCCGAGAGGTTCGGTGCTAGCGGTTCGGGAAAGCGCGCCATCTCCGTGATCTCGACCCCGGCCAGGTCCCGCACCGTCGCCGCATCGCCGCTCTTGTCCGACTCGCCGGTCTGCAGGGGCTTGGCATAGACGACCTCGCGCCCGCTCTGGGCAAAGGCGCTGGCGAGCGCCGCCGTGGCCACCGTCTTTCCCACGTCGGTATTGGTGCCGGTGACAAAGATAATCATCGCTTTCCTCCTACCACCGCCGCGCGCACCCCGCGGCAAATCTGCGCGACCTCGTCCTCGGTGCTGATAAACGGCGGCATGGTGTAGATGAGGCGGCCAAACGGGCGCAGCCACACGCCCTGCTCCATCGCCGCATCCGTGGCGCCTGCCATATCGACATCGCGCTCCATCTCCACCACGCCAATAGCGCCCAGCACGCGCACGTCTGCCACGCCCGGCTCATCCTCCAGCCCGGCAAGCCCCGTACACAACTGCTTCTCGATGCTCCCAACCTGCCCCCGCCACGTTCCTTCCAGGATCATGGCGGTAGCCTCGGCCGATACCGCGCAGGCCAGGGGGTTGGCCATAAAGGTAGGGCCGTGCATCAGCGCGCGCGGGTGCATGCCCTCGGCAACGCGGGCGGTAGCAAGCGTGGCCGCCATCGTCATGAATCCACCGGTCATTGCCTTGCCCACGCACATGATATCCGGAACCACACCGGCCGCCTGGGTGGTAAAAAGCTCCCCGGTGCGGCCAAATCCCGTGGCGATTTCATCCGCGATCAGGACGATTCCGTGGCGGTCACAGATTTCGCGCGCCCCGCGCACCAACTCGTGATCGTGGAAACGCATGCCGCCGGCGCCTTGGACGACGGGCTCGATGATCAAGGCCGCGACCTCGTTCGTAATGCAGCCTTCCAACTCCCGCAGGTAATCCGCGCGCATCTTCTCGCTCGCCCCGCGCGTGGGCGGTGCCGGGGCGAAAATCTGCTGCGCCAGGGTGCCGGTCCACATCGAGTGCATGCCGCCATCGGGATCGCACACGCTCATCGCGGCAAACGTATCGCCGTGATAGCCCGAGCGCCACGTCAACATCTTCGTGCGCTCTGGGTGGCCGATCCCCTGCTGGTATTGCAGGGCCATCTTGATGGCGACCTCCACCGAGACCGATCCCGAATCCGCATAAAAGACCTGCGCGAAGTCGTGGCGCGTGAGCTCCATGAGATTGGCCGTCAGCCGCGCAGCCGGTTCGTGCGTAAGCCCGCCGAACATCACGTGGCTCATGCGGTCGATCTGTTCCTTGGCAGCGGCGGTAAGCCGCGGGTGGCTGTGGCCATGGGCGGCGGCCCACCAGGAGGACATGGCGTCGATGAGCTGGGTGCCATCGGCAAGCGTGAGGTGGACGCCCGCGGCAGACTCGACCACGCGCGTGGGCGCGCCAGGTTCGGCGTAGGGGTGCCAGATGTGGTGGGCATCGATTGTCGCTATGTCTTTAGTAGAAATATCCACCAAATTAGATCTAGCACACACTCTCGGCCGCTATAGTCCTTTTTATGAAAGTTCTTGAACGGCGTTCAATTCGCCGCTTACCCGTGGTTTTGCCGGCAATTGCGGGCATCGAAATGTGGGAGCGCTTCAGCTTTTATGGCATGCAAGCCATCCTCGCGTACTACCTCTACTCCACCTCCGGTGGGCTCGGCATGGCGCAAACGCAGGCCACCGCGCTCGTCGGCGCGTACGGCAGCCTGCTCTACCTCTTTACGTTTGTGGGCGGCTGGGTTAGCGACCGGCTCTTGGGCGCCAAGCGCACCCTACTTACCGGCGCCGGGCTGTTGGTGTGCGGGCACTTTGCCCTCTCGCTCGTCCCCGGCACGGCGGGGCTCATCATCGGGCTTTTGCCGCTCGCTCTCGGCTCGGGGCTGCTCAAGACCGCCGCGATTACGATTCTGGGCGCCGCTTTTCCCGCCGAGGCCGGCGCGCGCGACGGGGCCTTCCAGATTTTCTACCTCGGCATCAATGTCGGCGCGCTCTTTGGCCCCATGCTCACTGGGTGGCTGGCCGAGGAATACGGCTACCACGCCGGATTCTTCGCCGCAGCGGTGCTCATGTGCTGCGGCTGCGCCGCCTACGGCGCACTGCGGAAAAAGATAGACGTTCCGTCGCGCCCACCACACCCCACCCAGGCCCCGGGTAAGGCGGGGCTGATCGCGCTGGCGGCGCTTGTAGCCGACGTGCTGCTCGTCATCACCGTCTCCCCAGGCACGCTGACCGTGCTGCTTCTTATCGCCACGGTAGCGGCTGCGGCCGGGATTTTTGCCAGCATGCTGCGATCCCCGCAGGTCACCGCGGATGAGCGGCGCCGCATCCTGGATTTCATTCCGCTCTTCGCCTGCTCGACAGCCTACTGGACCCTGCAACCACAAATCTACGGCGTGCTTGCGGTCTATTCGGATCAGCGCCTCAACCGAACCATCGGCGGATTCGAGATCCCACCGGCTTGGACGCAATCGCTCAACCCGCTATTTATCCTGCTGCTCTCGCTGCCCTTGGCCGCGGGCATGACGCGCTGGGCCAACTCGCGGCGCGCGCTCATGGGCTGCGGCATCATCTTCGCCGGTGCAGGCATGTTCCTCCTGCTGCCCTTTGTGGGCGGCGGAGAAAATTCCACGCCGTTTTTGGTACTAGCGGGCACCATCTTTTTGATGTCACTCGGTGAGCTCTTCATCGGCCCAGTGGGCATGGCCGCATCCGCCGCCCACGCACCGCGGGCCTATGCCACTCGCTCTTCCGCGCTGTACTTCCTCACCATGGCCATCGGCACCTCGCTGGCCGGATCGATGTCGCAGCTGTACGATCCCACCTCGGCATCCGCCGAAACGACCTACCTCCTCATCATGGGCGGCGTCCCCATCATCTTGGGGCTAATGCTCCTCCTGCGGCGCAGGTAGGCCCTTAATGCCCGGCGGACTCATCCAGGGCGCGGTCCGCCATCAGCACGTCACGCATACCGCTGAATAGATCGCCCATTCCCTGCGGGTTGGACGGCATGTAGAGCACGGAGGCTTGGCCGTTATTCGAGACATCGACCATCGCGTCGAGGTACTGCGATACCAGCATGAGGACTTCGGGAGATTCCTGCACCCCGGCATCACGCAGGAGCTCGTATTGCTGGGCGATGCCCTCCACAATCTCCTTGCGCTGCTCGGCAACACCCCTACCCTGCAGCTTCTTCGCTTCTGCAGCGCCCTCGGCTTCTTTGACCACGCGGATCTTTTCCGCCTCCGCCTGGGCGATGGCCGCCTCGCGCTCGCGCTGCGCCGCGTTAATGGAGTTCATGGACTCGCGCACGCGGGAATCCGGGCGGATATCGGTCACCAGCGTATTGACGAAGTTCCAGCCGTATTCGGCCATATTATCCCGCAGTGAGGCCGCCACGTTCTGCGCGATGGTGTCCTTAGAGGAAAAGGACTCGTCCAAGCCCATATTCGCCACCGACGAGCGCACATTATCTTGCACATAGGCCACGATCTGCTGCTCGTGGTTGGAGAGCATATAAAAGGCCTCGCGTTCGCGGCCTTCTACCACCTCGTACTGCACCGCGACCGGAATTTGGACGAAGACATTGTCCTTCGTCTTGGTTTCCACCATTACGTCCAGTTGGCGCACCTGCAGCGAAATCTTATCGCGCACGCGGTCAATCCAAGGCATCTTGAAGTGCAACCCCGCGTGGGCGACTGTCTGGAATTTACCCAACCGTTCCAAGATGGCCGCCTCGCGGGTACGCACGATGTAGTAGCCATCAAATACGGTGGCGAGGACCAGCAAGATGATGATTCCGATGATGATTAAGCTAAACATTCCCTCTCCCTAACTACGAGTGTGAAATTAATTTTCGCACAGGCAGAAAGCATTCGCTAGTGGTCATCGATAAGCGCAAAGAGCTTGCCCATCACCTCCGCGCCGTTCTCGCCGATGCCATTGTGCTGGTACTCATTCGTCACCCACGGGCGCACATCGCCCAAATGTGCCGCGGTGGCCAAGGATTCCTCCAGCGGAACGAAGATATCGTCGAGGTAGATGGCGGCGGCGGAGGTGGGGGCATCGGCAAGCGCATAAGGCGCCGTAAATTCCCGCTCCGCCAGCCCCTGCGCTCCCTCCTTGAAGGCCTGCAGCGCCGGATCCTCATCAAACTGCCACGGGAAAATGTGCTCACCGGTCAGCCAGGTGCCGGACTCGGCAAATTCCGGGAACTCCTCCCGCACGCGGTGCGCCGACCACTGCGTCGCCGCCTGCCCGCCGCTGCCGGCATAAATGGACTCGTGGATAGCCGCATAAAGCGGCGCCTCCGCAAAGCTCACGCGCTCGCCGATGCCCCACAGGAAATCATCCCGCAGCACCTTCTCTCCCCGCACGGTGCGGAAGGGCTCTTCCAGGAGGTAGGCCAATCCGTCGAAGCCCGTGCCCCGCCCCAAATCGGTGCCGATGGTGCGAAAGCGCAGCGAGGACAGCCGCTCGCCGGTGTGCAGGCGCTCATCGGAATTATCAAGGTGGGCGATGATTTCCTCGACGCGCCGCTGCACCCAAGGGAACTCGCGGAAGAAACGCTCCTGGCGGGCTTTGAGCTTGCTAAAAGTCGCGCGGTAAAGGTGATCCGCGCCCTGCAGCGTGGGGATGCCGCCGGTGAAAACGCGTGCTTGACGGACTCGGGCGCCTGAGATAGGTACGCAGTGATGCAAAAGCCGCCAAAAGACTGGCCAAATAGGGACCAAGTCTCCAGCCCCAGGTGTTCGCGCAGGCGCTCGGCATCGCGCACGATATTGTCCTGGCGCAGCAAGGCCAGGTGTTCTGCGCTGCGCTCTTCTGCGGGGCTCAGCCTATCGATGCGGTGCGAACGCCCCGTGCCGCGCTGGTCGAGGAGGATGACGCGATAGCGCTCGAGCGCCTTGCCGATAAGCCCCGTCGGTTTGACTGGCCGCGGGGCCGGAAAGCCAGGGCCACCCTGCAGATACAACAGCGCCGGCAGGTCCTCGCCGCCGGGCGGGATTATTTCGCGGGCATAGAGAGCAAAAGTCCCGCGCGGATTGTCATAATCCCACGGGACTTCCAGGGTGTGTTCAATAATATCGTGGCCGAAGCGGCGGTAGTGAGTCATGCCCACCCAGGTTAGTAAACCTCTAGGCCCTTCGCGCGGAAAACGTCGCGGACTTTTTCCACGTCCTCCGGTTTCGGTGGCTTGGTATCTGCCAAGTGGTAGGTCATATCGAGCCCCTCCCACTTGTCCTTGCCCATATTGTGGAAGGGCAGGACCTCGACGCGCTCCACATTGGATTTCCACCGCGCCACGATGGAGGCGACGTTTTCGACGTTCTCGGCCGAATCCGTCAGGCCCGGTACGACGACGAAGCGAATCCACACCGGCTTGCCTATCGCGTTGAGGCGGTCACCAAAATCGAGCGTGGGCTGCAACTGCCGCCTCGTTACGCGCTGATAGGTTTCCTCATCGCCCGACTTCACGTCCAGTAGCACCAGGTCGATATTGTCTAGATCCTCATCGCGCAGGCGCGAGCCTAAGAAACCGGAGGTATCGATGGTGGTGTGGATGCCGGCGTCGTGGACTTCCTTGAGGACGCGGCGAGTAAAGGCAATCTGGAAGAGGGGCTCACCACCAGAGATGGTCAGGCCGCCACCGGAAGCTTGGAAGATGGGCTTATAGCGCTTAATACGTTTGACCACATCGTCGACCCGCTCCAAGGTGCCGGTCTTCATCTCCATGGTGTCCGGGTTATGGCAATACTGGCAGCGCAGGGGGCAGCCGGACATGAACATGGTCATGCGGGTGCCCGGGCCGTCGACGGCGGTTACCAGCTCCCAAGAGTGCACGAGGGCAATATCGCCGGTGCGGCGCGCCTCCATGAGCTCGGGGCGGGTAATCTCATCGAGTTCGTGGTCGGTTCCCAGGCCCGCGGCAACACCGCGAACGCGCTCGCCGGATTCCGGCGACAGGGTGACCACACCAGTAATGCCATCAGCCATGATTATGAACCCTGGTGGAAGGTGCGGGAGATGACGTCAAGCTGCTGCTCCTTGGTGAGCTTGACAAAGTTGACCGCGTAGCCAGAGACGCGAACGGTGAGGTTCGGGTACTTCTCTGGGTGCTCGACGGCATCTTCCAGCGTGGACTTATCCAACACGTTGATATTGGCGTGGTACAGGCCAGAGTTCATCTTGTGCTCGTCGCGGCTGGCCTTCATGTCTGAAAGGCGTTCTGCAAAGGTTGGGGTTGCCATAATGGTTCTCCTTGTCGTGATTCTTATTGTTCCATGATGAAGCCGGCATCCAGCACGCCGACTAGGTTGGTGATGCGCTCTTCTGGGGTGCGGCCCAATCCGGACGGGGTGATGGTATTGGTCAGCGAGATGCCGTCCAGGGCATCCTTGTAATCCAGCTTGCCCACCGACAGCATGGAGGCGACCATGCCGTGGTTATCCGCACCGTTTTCGGGGTTAGCCCCCGGGGAGAAGGGAGTGCCGGCCTTGTGGCCTGACGGGAAGGAACCTGTTGCCTTGCCGTAGACCACGTTAGAGGTAATGGTCAGCACGGACTGGGTGGGGATGGCATTGCGATACATCGGGATGGCCTTAATCTTTTCCATCACGGTGTGCACGATGGTGGCAGCGATGTCATCGGCGCGGTCATCGTCGTTGCCGTAGAACGGGAACTCGCCCTCAGTGATGTAATCCGTAATCAGTCCGGTCCCATCGCGGACCGGGGTGACCTTGGCGTACTTGATGGCAGAAAGCGAATCGGCAACGATGGATAGTCCCGCGATGCCGCAGCCCATGGAGCGGATGATATTGGAATCATGCAGCGCCATCTCCACGGCCTCGTAGGCGTACTTATCGTGCGAGTAGTGGATGATGTTCAGGGCCTCGACGTAGGTGCCAACCACCCAGTCCAGCATCTCCTCGTACTTTTGCCAGACCTCGTCGAAATCCAACGGGCCATCGCCCTGAATCGGCTCATAGCCTTCGACGACTTGCTTGCCGGAGACCTCATCCCGGCCGCCGTTCATGGCGTAGAGCAGAGCCTTGGCGGCATTGACGCGGGCGCCGAAGAACTGCATCTGCTTGCCCACTTCCATCGGGGACACGCAGCAGGCAATCGCCGCGTCATCGCCCCACTCGTCGCGAATCTGGCGGTCAGACTCGTACTGGATGGAGGAGGTTTCGATGGAGATGTGCGCGCAGAATTCCTTGTAGCCTGCAGGCAGCTCCGGATCCCAGAAAATGGTGATATTCGGCTCCGGTGATGGCCCCAGGTTGATCAGGGTCTGCAGGAGGCGGAAGGAAGTCTTGGTGACCATGTGGCGGCCATCGCTGCCGAAGCCGGCATCGGACCAGGTGGCCCAGTACGGGTCGCCGGAGAAAATCTGGTCATAGTCGATGGTGCGCAGGAAGCGGACGATGCGCAGCTTCAGCACGAGCGCGTCGATGATTTCCTGTGCCTGCTCCTCGGTGATGATGCCAGCGGCCAAGTCGCGCTCGAAGTAGCAGTCGAAGAACGCAGACAGGCGGCCGATGGACATGGCGGCACCATCCTGCGACTTGATGGAGGCGAGGTAGCCAAAGTAGGTCCACTGCACGGCCTCGTGGGCGGTGCGCGCCGGCTCGGAGATGTCAAAACCGTAGGACTCGGCCATCGCCTTGAGCTTCTTCAGGGCCTTGATCTGCTCGGAGTGCTCCTCGCGGTAGCGGGCCCAGTGCTCGGAAAAGCCGGCATCGGCAATGGCATCGCGGGCCTTAATCTTTTCCTGGATGAGGTAGTCCACGCCGTACAGCGCCACGCGGCGGTAATCGCCGATGATGCGGCCGCGGCCATAGGCATCGGGCAAGCCGGTGATGATGTGTGATGAACGGGCGGCGCGAATGCGCGGGGTGTAGATATCGAAGACCGCATCATTGTGGGTCTTGCGGTAGCGGGTGAAGATCTTCTCCACCTCGGGGTCTACCTCTTTGCCCGCCTCGCCGATGGCCTGCTTGACCATGCGCCAGCCGCCGAACGGCATCATAGCGCGCTTGAGCGGCGTATCGGTTTGCAGGCCGACGATGACGTCATCGTCTTCTGAGATATAGCCAGCCGGGAAGGCATCGATATCGGTCGGGGTGTGCGTATCGACGTCATAAATGCGCTTTTCGCGCTCGACCGACAGGTAGTTCTTTTCCAGGGTGTCCCACACGCGCAGCGTCTTATCGGTGGGTCCAGCGAGGAAGCTGGAATCGCCGTTAAAAGGCGTGTAGTTGCGCTGAATGAAATCGCGGACATTGATGCCCTCGGTCCAAGGGCCGGGCGCAAAACCTTCCCACCCTTGATACTGCTGGGGCTTAGTTGCGGTAGTCATAATTCCCTTCTTCTGGGTCAAATTTCCCGGGGCACATGCCGCCTTTTCATCCCGCAGCATCAAGCCCCGTCACCTCTTCATTGTCGGCTCGATTCGCGAAATTAACAACCATAAACATTGCCGTGAGCACCAGTTATAAACCGGTCATCATGCTTTGCTGGTAGCTCGATTCATATAAACCACCCGTACGTTTTTGTTCGGGGGCAATCCAGCCCCGATCGTGGCTTTGCTCACGTACACTTTGGCGCCGACTTGTGTCTACCTCTACTGTTAAGGCGGTCAGCTTCGCTTCCGTAACAAGGAGGACTTCGTGGCGTCCCAGCCCAAGCACCCCGTAGACATCGTTCCCCCCGCGCCGAAACTCGCCGCCCTTGGGCTGCAGCACGTCCTCGCGTTTTATGCCGGGGCGGTCATCGTCCCGCTGCTCATCGCCAGCTCGTTGAACCTGGATGCGGAAACGACCATCCACCTCATCAATGCCGACCTTTTAACCTGCGGTATTGCGACGATTATTCAGTCGGTGGGCATCGGCAAGCATATTGGCGTGCGCCTGCCCATCGTGCAGGGCGTGACCACGACGGCGGTATCGCCCATCATCGCGATTGGCCTCGGCGCCACCGATGGCGAGGGCGGGGTGGCTTCGCTGCCCACGATTTACGGCGCCATCATCGTCGCAGGCCTTTTTACCTTCTTCGCCGCGCCGGTCTTTGGCAAGGTGCTGCGTTTCTTCCCACCGGTGGTTACCGGTTCAGTGCTGCTGGTGATGGGTACTTCGCTGCTGGCGGTATCGGCCAATGACTTTGTCAATTATGCCGAGGGCGTGCCGGCCACGCGCGATTTGCTCTATGGCTTTGGCACGCTCGCGGTCATCATTTTGGTGCAGCGTTTTTCCTCCGGCTTCGTGGGTACGTTAGCGGTGCTCATCGGCTTGGTGCTGGGCACGGGCGTGGCGCTCGCGCTTGGCGATGCCTCCTTTAGCGAAGTCTCCTCCTCCCCCGCCCTCGGCATTACCACGCCGTTTTATTTCGGCATGCCGCAATTCGACCTCGTGGCGATTTTCTCGCTGATTATCGTCATGATCATCACCATGGTGGAAACGACCGGCGATGTGTTTGCCACCGGTGAAATCGTCAAAAAGCGCATCCGCCGCGATGACGTGGTGCGCGCCATCCGCGCCGATGGTGTTTCCACCCTGGTAGGCGGCGTGATGAATTCGTTCCCCTATACCTGCTTTGCGCAAAACGTTGGCCTGGTGCGCTTGACCAACGTGAAATCGCGCTGGGTGGCCGTGGCGGCTGCGGGGTTCATGATTGTGCTGGGCCTTTTGCCGAAGGCCGGCGCGGTCGTTGCCGCGATTCCGTCGCCGGTGCTCGGCGGCGCATCGCTAGCACTTTTTGCCAACGTGGCGTGGGTGGGCCTGCAGACTATCGCAAAATCGGATCTCAGCGATGGCCGCAACTCCGTCATCGTCACCTCCGCGCTGGGCCTGGCCATGCTGGTGACCTTCAAGCCGGAGGTAGCCAGTGCCTTCCCGGAGTGGGCGCAGACCTTCGTTTCTTCTGGCATGTCCATCGGCGCGATTACCGCAATCGTGCTCAACTTGTTGTTCTTCCACACCGGCAGCGCGAGCGCGCAGGTCTCGCGCGCCGATGGCAAGGGCGTGAGCCTTAACGAGCTTAATGAGGCCTCGCGTGAGGAGTTTACCGCCGCGCTGCGCCCGCTATTCAATAATGAAACCTGGCCGCTCGAGCTGGCCTGGCAGTCCCGGCCGTTTAGCGATGTCAACGAGCTGCGCGCCGCCGTCCAGGTCGCCGTGCTGACCGCGGATGCGGACCGGCGCGATGCGCTCATCCACGACTACCCGGCCATGGACGAGCTGCTACTGGCCTCGTCTGATGAGGCAGCGAATATTTCCGCTGACCGCGGATCGCTCGGGCTGAGCGAGCTCGACGACGTGCAAACCGAACGCATTACCGAGCTGTCCGCCGCCTACCGCGAGCGCTTTGGCATGCCGTTCGTCGCGTACCTCGATACCAATGACACGGTGGAGCGTGTGATCGACGCCGGCGTGCGGCGCCTCGCTAATTCCGATGCGCAGGAATACCGCATTGCGTTAAGTGAAATCGTCGAGATCGCCAATGACCGCTTCGATATCCTGCTTGCCGATGCCAACCCCGTCCGCTCCTCCTGGGACCGCAAGTTCACCGAGGTAGATTAGGATCCACAAAAGCACCGCAGTCCTTAGAACAAGTACTGCGGTGCTTTTCTTGTGCGCCCGGTGAGACTTGAACTCACACGTCATAAGACACTAGAACCTAAATCTAGCGCGTCTGCCAATTCCGCCACGGGCGCAAGCAACGTTGAATAGTGTACACGGCGCGTCGATAAACGAGAAACCAGGGTCATTCCGTATTGCGGCGGTGGATAGGTAGGGTGGGTGAAGTGAGTATGCAAGAGGAACAGAAGAAACGGCGCGTGAAGGTGCGGTGGTGGCACATCGCCCTCGTCATATTTTTCGTGGTGCTTTTCCTCTTCCTCGCCTATTGGCAGTGGACGCGCTTCCGCTCCGGCTCGGGCACCTTTCAAAACTTGGGCTACGCCTTTCAGTGGCCTCTATTTGCGGTATTCGTGGTCTATGCTTATCGCACCACCCTGCGCTATGAAAATGAGCGCCTTGCCGCAGAAAACGAAGCCCGGGAGATGGATTCGCTGCAGGCCTCAGAAAACGCCCCTGAAAATATCGGCGAAACCGCCAGCGCAGGATCTGATTCGCCCGATGGTTCTGAGGTGAGGGGCTCGGCAGCTAGCTCGGCGGAGAAAACCGCCATCGATGAGGATTTCTTGCCGCAGCGCCCGCAGCTGAATGTGGAAGAGTTTAATGCGTTGAATCAGCCTCGGCGCCGCCGCGGTTCCCCCGCAGAGGGTCGCGACGAGGGCCCAACAGATAAAAGGAGAAACTAAATCATGACAAACCAGGTACACCCAGACCGCAAGGCGCGCATCCGCGGCCCGCTGAAGTTCTTTTCCATCGCGGCCACGGTGACCGGTATCTTCCTGATCATCCTGGTCATCCGCATGTTCTTCCAGTACGTCTTGGGCGCGGAGATTCCGGAGTGGGCGACCTACATCGCCATCGTGCACGGCATCGCGTACATGGCCTACCTACTGTCCATCCTGATTTTGGGCCCGCGCGCGCTGTGGCCAGCCGGAAAGCTGATTACCACCGCGCTGGCCGGCGTGGTGCCTTTCCTCTCGTTCTGGATGGAGCACAAGCGCCGCAAGGAAATCGAGGAGCAATTCCAGCTCAACGCTTAATTAGCCGGCCAGCTCCGCGATGAACGGGGCCAGCTGGGAAAGGGCGCGGCCGCGGTGCGAGACCGCGTTCTTTTCTGCGGGCGACATTTCCGCCGCAGAACGCGACTCGCCCTCTGGCTGGAAGAGCGGGTCGTATCCAAAACCATTGGCACCGCGCGGCTCGCGCAGTAGCTGGCCTTCCCAGCGGCCCTCGGCCACGCGCTCGGTGCCCTCGGGGGTGACGAGGGCACACACGGAGACGAAGGCGGCGGCACGCCGTTCGTCCGGCACATCGATCATCTGCGCCAAGACCAGGTCATTATTGGCCTGGTCATTGCCATGTTCGCCTGACCAGCGGGCCGAGAGTACGCCTGGCATGCCGTTGAGCTCCTCGATGGCCAGCCCGGAATCATCCGCGATAGTCACCAGACCCGTGGCGGCGGCGCCGGCGCGGGCCTTGATGAGCGCGTTATCGGCAAAGGTGCGGCCATCTTCGACGGGCTCGGGGTAGGGTTCGACCTCGGAAAGCAGGCGCAGATCCACGCCCTCGATGCCCGCCTCGGACAAGATGCGATCGAGCTCGGCCAACTTCTTCGGATTACCGGAGGCGACGAGGATTACCATCCCAGCGCCGCTTTCTGCGCCGCGATGAGCTCGCTGCAGCCCTTCTGGGCCACATCTAGCATGCCGTTGAGCTGCTCGCGGCCGAAGAGGCCGTGCTCGCCGGTGCCCTGGATTTCTACGAAGTCGCCGGATTCCTGCATCACCACGTTGAGATCCACCTCGGCGCGGGAGTCTTCCTCATAGGGCAAATCCAGGCAGATTTCGCCGTCGATGATGCCCACGGAGACCGCAGCGATGGGATCGAGCAGCGGCTCGCCGGGGACAACACCTTCGGACTTGAGGTGGGCGATAGCATCGGCAAGCGCAACGTAGGCGCCCGTGATGGAGGCGGTGCGGGTGCCACCATCGGCCTGCAGCACATCACAGTCGAGCTGGATGGTGTTTTCTCCTAGCTGCTCCAAGTCCACAGCGGCGCGCAGGGAGCGGCCAACCAGGCGGGAAATCTCGTGGGTGCGGCCCTTCACCTTGCCACGCATGGATTCGCGCGGCATGCGGTCGTGGGTGGCGGATGGCAGCATGGCGTACTCGGCGGTCAGCCAACCCTCGCCGGAATCGCGCTTGAAACGCGGCACTCCGAGTTCGACGGAGGCGGTGCACATCACGCGGGTATTGCCAAATTCCACCAAGACGGATCCAGCCGGGTTGGTGGTGAAATTGCGGGTAATGCGGACGCTGCGCATTTGGTCGAGCGCGCGCCCATCGGCACGAGTAAATTCAGTCATGCCCTCCAGCGTAACTTAGAACTGCATGCCCGCAGTACCCAGCACGATCTCGCCGTCGAATTCCTCCCGCGCCGCCGCCACGGTGGCCTCCGCATCGCCCCAGGGCTGGATGTGAATTAACACCAGCGTACGAACGCCGGCTTCCCGCGCCGCGCGCCCCGCTTCCGCGCCCGACATGTGCATGCCAGGTGCCATACCCTCGGAGGAAGCACCCCAGGTGGCCTCGCAGAGGAAGAGATCGGCGCCCCGGGCGGCATCGACAAGCGCGGGCGTATAGGACGTATCGCCGGAATAGGTAATGGTCTTGCCGGTCTTCGCGTGCTCGATGCGCAGCGCATAGGCCTCTACCGGGTGATTAACGGGGAAGGGGGTGATAAAGACGTCATCGACAAGCTGGCGCTCCCCCGCCACCCACGGGCTAAACGCCAAGGTATCGGACATATCGTCGATCCCATCCACTTCGTCCGAAGACAGGCGGCCCAAGTGCGTCGGCGTGGCAGACGGGCCGAAGCAGAAGTTGCGCGAGGCAGCCGGAGCGATGGGATGGAAGCGGCGCCACACCATGAGGGAAGGAAAATCCGCACAGTGATCCGCGTGCAGGTGGCTAAAGGCCACGTGGGCATCGCACGGATCCTGCAGTTTAGCTAGCTGGCCCAGCGTGCCCGATCCCATATCCAGGATGATGGACGGTGCATTATCGAAGGACACGACATAGCCGGAGGCAGGATTGTCTGCGGTGGGTACGCTACCGGAGCAGCCTAGGATGGTCAGCTTCATGGAACCAATAGTTCCATGAATCCGGCCCAAATGCTGGTACCGCGCGCAAAAGGGGGAGGAATTTCGGCCGTCTTAGCCGATCTGCGGGCCCAAAAAGCGCGTGGCCAGCTGGGCGAAGACCTCAGGATCGCCGGTGGATTCGAAGGAATGGACCGGTTGGTTGCCCTCCGGGGCGAGCATGTCAGTTTCCGTAAGCAGGCGCATGACGTCCTTTGTGGTCTCCTCTGAGGAGGTCACCAGGGAAACGTTTTCGCCCATGGCGAGCTGGATAATTCCGGTAAGCAGCGGGTAGTGCGTACAACCCAGCACCAAGGTGTCCACACCTTGCGCCTGCAGGGGCGCGAGGTACCCCTCGGCGACGCCGAGGATCTGGCGGCCCGCGGTAATCCCGCGCTCGACAAAGGGCACGAAGTCCGGGCAGGCGGCGGCTACCGCCTCTACATTGGGGTTGAGCGCGAAAAGATCCTGGTAAGCGCCGGATTTGATGGTGCCCTCGGTGCCGATGACGCCGATTTTGCCATTGCGCGTGGTGGACATGGCGCGGCGCACGGCGGGGCGGATGACCTCCACGATGGGGATATCGTAGCGCTCGCGGGCATCGTGCAGGAATGCCGCGGTGGCGGTATTACAGGCGATGACTAGCATCTTGCAACCGCGTTCTACCAGCTTATCGGCGATGTCCTGGGAAAAAGCGCGCACCTGCGAGATGGGTCGCGGCCCGTAGGGGCCGTGGGCGGTATCGCCCATATATATAACGGATTCTTGCGGTAGCTGCTCCATCACCGCGCGGGCCACGGTCAGCCCGCCGACGCCCGAGTCAAAGATGCCGATGGGAGATGATGCGTTAGGCATTATTTCCTCCCTGCCTTTGCCGGATCATCGGAGGTGATGAACATGCCGGCCAGTACGCCGCCCAGGGCGCCGAAGAGGTGGCCTTGCCAGCTGATGCCCTCCGCGACGGGCAGCACGCCCCAAATCAATCCGGAATAGGAAAAACCCAGGATAATACCCAAGAGGATCTGCAGCAGGGAGCGATTGAATACGCCGCGCACCACGAGGTAGGCCAGCCAGCCATAAACCAGCCCGGACGCGCCGATATGCGAGGTTCCGGCCCCGCCCAGGAACCACGTGCCAAAGCCCGCTACCACGGTGGTGATCAAGGTGACCTCCCACCACACCCGGCGCCCAGACAAACCGATCAGGAAGCAAAACAGGGCGCCCGGCAGCGAGTTGGACATCAAGTGCTCCAGGTTGCCGTGCAGCAACGGCGCCGTGATAATGCCCCACAGGCCATCCACGTCGAGCGGGCGGATGCCGTAGTTAGAAAGCCCGCCGCCGAAGACGACGGCGTTAATCAGGTGGACCGACCACTCCACCGCCAGGAACCCCAGGGCCAGGGATAGGCCGGTGCTGACGCGGCCGCGGCCGCGGTTGGTCGTACTTGTCGGCGCCGGCTGATTACGCGAAGTTCCACCCATAGTCATAATGGGCAATATCTTAGCCGAGCAATTCGCGATACGCGCGAAGCCCCAGGCCAGGGCGTGCGGCGGTGACCGCGGTGACGATGGCTTCCTCCACCACATCGGCCGCCGCACCGCACAGCTGGACCATATCCACCTCACCCGGTTCCTGCGCCGTCGACAGGGCGAAAATGGTATCGCCATCCAGCGGTGAATGCGCGGGGCGAACGGCGCGCGCAATGCCATCGTGGGCCGTCATGGCGAGGCGTTGGACCTGGGCGGTGGTTACTGGGGCATCGGTAAGCACGGCGCCAATCGTCGTATTCAGCTTCGCCGCAGGGTGCGGCAGGTCGCGGTAGGTGTCCGCGTTAACCGGCGTGCGGCCCGGCGCGCCGTAGAGGCGGCCTGTGTGCGGGTCGATGACCTCGCCCACGGGATTGGCCACCATTGCGGCGCTGACCTCGTAGTTTCCCACTTTGCGGGTAGCCAGGCCGAAGCCGCCGCGCAGCTTACCCGCCGTGGCGCCGACGCCCGCGCCGACAGTGCCAACCGTCTCGTCGTGGCCGGCCATGGCCGCCCGCAGCGCCGCCGCGCCGTCTTCCGGTCCGGGGCGAGAGGGGCCCGCCAGCAGATCGAAAATCACCGCCGCAGGCACGATGGGCACGCGCGGGCCGGGCTTATCCTCGCCAAAGACGGGGAAACCGACCCCGTGCGCTTCCAATTCGCGCATGACGCCATCCGCAGCGGCCAGGCCAAAGGCGGACCCTCCCGCAAGCACGATGGCGTGGACGCGTTCCACGGTATTGTGCGGCTGCAACAGATCGGTCTCGCGCGTGCCTGGCCCGCCGCCACGCACATCCACGCTGGCTAGCGCACCCTTCGGCCCGCAGTACAGCACAGTGGCGCCGGTATCTTCGCCGGAAAAATGGCCGATGCTAATTCCGTCAATCATTAATCCATCAACACTTCCAGCAAGGAATCCTGGCAATAGGCCAGCCATTCCACCAAGGTATCGCGGTCCGTCATGAGGTTTTCGTCGGTCGCGTCCCCGGCCGCGACGTATAAGCGCAGGTCATTGAGCCCCGCCACGAAGGCCTGGGCTTCCTGCTCCGAAATGGAGACCTCTACCCCGCCGGTGGGGCCGAGCGCATTGCCGATGACCTGCAGGTTCCGCAGCTTGGCCCGCGCGATGTCATTTTCGTGCAGCGAGCGCAAAAGGGAGGCATCGCCGTCGTATTCCTCATCGCCGGGCTTTTGGAAGTCTGGGAATAACCGCGCCAAAGAGGGATCCTCTGGGGCTTCGGTATGGCCGGTGGGCATGTCCAGCATTTCCGCCAGCTCGTCTTTCGGCGCAGACTGGGCGCGGCCGATGATCGCCTCAGAGACAGTGGCGGTGAGGTTGCCAATGACCTCGCGCTCCATGGGCTCGAATACCGCCGTGATTTTGGGCCCGCGCATGAGCGATTTCTTCTTTTTCCACGGTTTCATCTATCTACCCTGCCTGTTGCATCGTCGCCCACAGACCCGCGATCTGGAGCTTTTTTACATCCGCCTCGACCTTGTCCTTCTCGCCGCTGGACACGGCGGCTTTACCTTCTGTGTGGACCTGCATCATCAGCTCGTTGGCCCGCTTTTTGTCGTAGCCCAAAACGGTTTGGAATACGTAGGACACGTAGCTCATCAGGTTGACGGGATCGTCCCAAACGATGCACATCCACGGCAGGTTCTCACTCGCGGCCACATCAACTTCGATTCCTTCATCCAAGTCGGGCGTGGCCATGGGAGAGCTCATACGGACTTCGGGGTGTTGCGGCTTCATGCCTTATAGCCTAATCATTTTTCGCTGGCATTTTGGGCATAGGGTCGCCCCGCAGCTCACCAAGGTGGTGGCTAGGTATGCTGAAAGCTTCTTAAGCTGTGAGTAGTATCAGGCTCATGAATGACATAGCACGCCCTATCGATCGCTCCACCGCCTTGCTCACGGATAAATACGAGCTCACCATGCTGCAAGCCGCGCTTCGCGATGGCACCGCCCACCGCAACGTGACCTGCGAGGTCTTTTCCCGCCGCCTGCCCAATGAGCGTCGCTACGGCGTCGTCGCCGGCACAGACCGCGTGCTGCGCGCCGTGGAAGATTTCCGCTTCTCCCCTGAGCAGCTAGAACAGATGGATTTCCTGGATGAAGATACCCGTCAGTACCTGCGCGACTGGCGCTTTTCCGGGCAGATCGATGGCTACCGCGAGGGCGAGCTGTACTTTCCCAACTCACCCATTTTGACGGTGCGCGGCACCTTTGGTGAGTGCGTGGTGCTAGAAACCATCGTGCTGTCCATCTTGAATGCCGATTCCGCCGTCGCCTCTGCCGCATCCCGCATGGTCACTGCCGCCGACGGCCGTCCCATTTTGGAGATGGGTAGCCGCCGCACCCACGAGTACGCCGCTGTGACCGCCGCTCGCGCCGCCTACCTCGCCGGTTTTACCGCCACCTCCAATTTGGAGGCAGGCTTCCGCTACGGCATCCCGGTATCTGGCACCGCCGCCCACGCCTGGACCTTGGCGCACACGAACCCGGATGGCACGAGCAATGAGGAGGCGGCCTTCCGCGCGCAAATCGATACCCTGGGCATCGATACCACCCTGCTGGTGGATACGTATGACATCACCAAGGGCGTCGAAACCGCGGTCAAGGTCGGCGGACCAGAGCTTGGCGGGGTGCGCATCGATTCCGGTGACCTAGGCGCGGTGACCCGCCGCGTGCGCAAGCAGCTCGATGAGCTGGGCAATCACAATACCAATATCGTGGTTTCCTCCGATTTGGATGAGTTCGCCATCGCGGGCCTGCGCGGTGATCCCGTTGATGTCTACGGCGTAGGTACCTCCGTGGTCACCGGCTCAGGTGCCCCAACCGCGGGCATGGTCTACAAGGTCGTTGAGGTTGACGGCGTGCCGGTGGCCAAGCGCTCGTCGTCCAAGCAATCGGTGGGCGGGGCAAAGCGCGCGCTGCGCACCTACCGGTCTTCCGGCGTGGCGGTCGAGGAAGTCGTCTACCCCTTTGCCGCAGACGCGCCGGATACAGGCCAGCTCACCACCCGCGAATTGACCATTCCCTTGATGCGCGATGGGCACATCGTGGAGGACCTGCCGGATTTGGAGGCCTCTCGCACCTACTTGGACGAGGCCCGCAAGACCCTGCCGTGGGAGGGACTGGCGCTTTCGCGCGATGACGCCGCCGTGCCCACGCGAATGGTGGGCTTTAAGGACTAGGTCGCTAGACTGTGTGGGGTGAGTGACCCCGCAGATGAGCCCCTAAACCACGACACGGAAACGCTGCTAAGCGCGGCGGTGGACGCGCTCGGCGGCTCCCGCCGCGAGGGCCAGGTTCGCATGGCCAACGCGGTATCTAAGGCCTTAGAAAAGGAGCGCCACCTCGCCGTCCAGGCGGGCACGGGTACGGGTAAATCCCTGGCCTACCTGGTTCCGGCCATCCGGCATGCGATGAACTCGGGTTCCACCGTCGTCGTCTCCACGGCCACGCTGGCGCTGCAGCGCCAGTTGGTGGAGCGCGACCTCCCGCGGCTAACGGAGGCGCTAGCCGATGTCATGGAGCGCACCCCCACCTTCGCCATCATGAAGGGCCGCAATAATTACGTATGCCTGAATAAGATTGCGGCTACCCCGGATGACCCGGAGGCTCTTATCGATGAATCCGATATCTCCTACCGCGGCAAGGCCGTGCGCCGCATCCACGACTGGGCGCAGGAGACCGAGACCGGCGACAGGGACGATTTAGAGCCCGGCGTTCCGGATCTGGTGTGGCGGGCGGTATCGGTGACCTCAAATGAATGCTTGGGAGCCGGGCGCTGCCCGCATGGTGCGGATTGCTTCGCCGAAGAGGCCCGCAGGGCTGCTGCCGATGTCGATATCATCGTCACCAACCACGCCATGCTCGCCATCGATGCCATCTCTGAGGCCAGTATCCTGCCCGAACATGATGTGGCGATCATCGATGAGGCACACGAGCTCGATGGGCGCATTACCTCCGTTTCCACCGCGGAGATTACCTCCCGCGCCATTAAAATGGCGGCGAACCGCGCAAAGTCACTGGGCAATGCCGGAAACCTAGCGGAGTTGGCCGATGAATTCGATGATCTGCTGCGCGTCCAGGAGCCCGGCCGGTGGACGGATTTGGATGAGACCTCCCAGGCGCACTTGCGCGCGCTTGCCGATGAGTTCTTGCGCGTTAAATCCCTCATCTCCCGCGCCCCAGAAGGCGAGGCCAACGATGACCCCGAAAAGAACGCCGAGCGCCAAAATTTAAGTAATCACCTCACGGACTTGGCCGAGGCGATCCGGCGGATCCTGGAAGTCTTCGCCACCGACGACCCCGCCGCGCAAGACGATGTGGTGTGGCTGGAAGGCACCGATACCCTCGCCGTCGCGCCGCTGTCTATCGCGCATATGCTGCGCGAGAACCTATTTGGGGAACAAACGGTGGTGCTTACCTCGGCCACGCTGGCGCTGGGCGGGCGTTTCGACGCCATGGCGGCACAATGGGGCCTGCCGTCCGGTACGTATGACACGCTCGATGCAGGAACGCCCTTTGACCCGGCGAAGGCCGGCATCTTGTATACCGCGAAACACCTCCCCGCGCCGGGGCGGGATGGCCTGTCCTCCGAAACCTTGGAAGAAATATACGAGCTCATCATGGCCGCCGGCGGGCGCACGCTGGGGTTATTCTCCTCGCGCCGGGCGGCGGAAGAGGCCGCGGAGGCCCTGGCGCCGCGTTTGCCGTTTGACCTGTATGTGCAGGGCGAAGACGCCATCGGCACGCTGGTAGATAAGTTCTCCACGAAGGAGAACTCCTGTCTCTTTGGCACCTTGACGCTTTGGCAAGGCGTGGATGTGCCGGGGCCATCGTGCTCGCTAGTCCTCATTGACCGCATCCCCTTTCCGCGGCCCGATAACCCACTGCTGCAGGCCCGCTCCCAGGCAGCCGACGCCGCCGGGCGCTCCGGGTTCATGGAGGTCTCCGCCAATCACGCGGCGCTCCTCATGGCGCAGGGATCCGGGCGGCTATTGCGCCACGTAACGGACCGCGGGGTCGTCGCCGTGCTGGATAACCGACTGGAATACAAGCGCTACGGCGCATTCCTCAAGGCCTCGATGCCGCGGTTCTGGCAAACCACGAACCCGGAAACGGTACGCGGTGCCCTTAAGCGATTGGTCGCCGCAGCGCACACACGGTAGCCGAATCCGGGGCGATCTCAGTAAACCCGGCATCGATGATGACTACCGCGTCCTCCTGCGCGCAGGCGGTGCGAAAAGTCTCTGCGTCCACCTCGCAGACAGAGAGCGGAAAACCTTCTGCCGCCCAAGCCGCAGCCTCCTCTTGGCTCATGGCGGCGGCGAGCATCATCGAGCCGTGGCCCACTTGGGCGGCGGCCTTGCCCGCGGTCATGGCGAGGCTGCGGTCGACGTAGATAATGGGGGCATCGGCAAGCGGAGGCCCTGACTCGTCCATCGCGAGGTCGGTGTGGCCGATCTGCAGCTTGCTAATGAGCGGGTCCACCTCCCCCACCGCTGAAGGTGCAAAGGCACGCGCGCGGTCATCCACGGTGACACCAGGCAGCAGCTGCACATCGCGCCACGCCTTATTGCGCGCCCGGCGGGCGATCTTGCGGATGCGGTGGCCGTACCACTGCGCGAGCGCCGCGGCGAAGGCACCGTCCTCGCCGGCGCGGTCATCTAGACAAGCGGCCACCACGGCGCGGGCTGCCGCAGTAAGCACCTCGCTGCGCGCCGGGGGATCCTGCTTGGGGAGGTGGAGGGCTATCTGCATCGCCTGCACGGTAGACGGATCCGCGGGGTCCTCGTGGGAATCCCGAGCGGTACAGGCGGCAACGAGGCGTTGGTGCGCTATCTCGAACTTAGACATTGGCAATTCCCAACATCGGTAGGACGGCGTCGAGGCGGCGCGGTGTGATGCAGGCATCGGCGGCCTCGCGCAGCGCCGGCTTCGCATCAAAAGCGACGCCCAGCCCGGCGGCGGTGACCATGGCGATGTCATTGGCGCCATCGCCTACCGCGACTGTGGACTCCATCCCGATTCCGGAATCCGCGGCGAATTCGCGAAGGAAGTCTTCCTTGGCCTGGCGGTCGACCACCTTCCCAATGACCTTGCCGGTCAACTTACCATCGCGGATTTCCAAGGTATTGGCCCGCACGTAGTCGAGCTGGAGGTCTGTGGCTAGGCCCTCGAGAACTTGAATAAAGCCACCCGAAACCACGGCGGTGCGGTGGCCCAGACGGTGGAGGGTTCCGATCGCTTCCTTAGCGCCGGGTGTCAGCTCGATATCGCGGGCGACCTCATCGATAATCGAAACGTCTAGGCCTTCCAGCACCGCGACGCGCTCGCGCAGGGACTCCTCAAAGTCCAATTCGCCGCGCATGGCTCGCTCGGTTACGGCGGCCACTTCTGCTTCCTTGCCTGCGTGGGCGGCGAGCATCTCGATGACCTCCCCTTCAATCAGGGTCGAATCGCAGTCGAAGCACACCAAGCGCTTGCCGCGATTGCCTAGGCCCTCGAGGGAGATATCTATACCGCGTTCAGCGGCAATCTCCCGCAGAGCCCGCCGCGCCGCGGCGGCATCTTCTAGTGCCACGGTAAGTTCCACGGCGAAAAGGGAATCCAGCGCTATCCGGCGCATGCGGACCGTCTCCCCATTCACGGCGCTCTGCACCGCGCTAATATCCCCCGCGTTTATCTCCTCACCAATAATGGCAACAGCATAGCTTTGTGCAATAGACACCTCATGCTCGAACGGCGCCATGGCCTCGCGCACGCGATCCCCTAGTGCTGCGGTATCGGTGCTGGACAGATCGCACTGCGCGGTGAGGGCGAGGTGGTTGGAGGCGGTGGCGAGGTGGACATCGGCAAGCGGGACGGGAAAATCAGCCAACGCAGTAAAGAAAGCGGCGGCCGCTCCGGGAGCGTCTGGTCCGAGACTAGTAATGGTCGTGGTGTCAGCTTGAGTATTCACAACGACCATTATCCCACACGCGCCAAAGCCGCCCTCCCTACCTCTAAGAGGCTGGGGAAGGCGGCTGTAGTCAGGAGTTAAAGTGCGGCCTTAGTGCTTGCCCACGTGAGCTTCCTCGCGCATGCGCTCAACCATGTGCGGGTAGTGCAGCTCGAATGCCGGACGCTCGGAACGGATGCGTGGCAAGGAGGTGAAGTTGTGGCCCGGAGGCGGGCAGGAGGTTGCCCACTCCAGAGAGTTGCCGTAGCCCCATGGGTCATCCACGGTAACGACCTCACCGTAGCGCCAGGACTTGAAGACGTTCCAGACCAGCGGGATAACGGAAGCGCCGAGGACGAAGGAGAAGATGGTGGAAATCTGGTTGAAGACCGCGAAGCCATCGGACTCCAGGTAGTCGGCGTAGCGACGCGGCATACCCATGTTGCCGACCCAGTGCTGAATCAGGAAGGTGCCGTGGAAGCCGATGAAGGTCAGCCAGAAGTGAATCTTGCCCAAGCGCTCGTCCAGCATGCGGCCGGTCATCTTCGGGAACCAGAAGTACAGGCCACCGAAGGCGGAGAACACAACCGTACCGAACAGGGTGTAGTGGAAGTGCGCAATCAGGAAGTAGGACTCAGCCAAGTGGAAGTCCAGCGCCGGAGAAGCGAGCATAACACCGGTCATACCACCGAAAAGGAAGGTAGCCATGAAGCCCATGACCCAAATCATCGGGGTATCCCAGGTGATGTGGCCCTTCCACATGGTGCCGACCCAGTTGAAGAACTTCACACCGGTAGGCACCGCAATAAGGAACGTCATGAACGAGAAGAACGGCAGCAGGATGGCGCCGGTGACGAACAGGTGGTGTGCCCACACGGCCATGGACAGCGAGCCGATGGCCAGAATGGCGAAGACCAAGCCGATGTAGCCGAAGACCGGCTTGCGGGAGAAGACCGGAACGATTTCGGAGACAACGCCGAAGAACGGCAGTGCGAGGACGTAGACCTCAGGGTGGCCGAAGAACCAAAACAGGTGCTGCCACAGGATGGCACCGCCGTTAGCTGAATCGTAGATGTGGCCGCCCAGCTTGCGGTCATACAGCACGCCCAAGGCGGCTGCGGTCAGCAGCGGGAAGATCATCAGCACGATGGCGGAGGCGGTGAAGATGCCCCAGCAGAAGACCGGCATGCGGAACATGGTCATGCCCGGTGCGCGCAGGGTCAAGATGGTGGTGATCATGTTGATGGCGGAGGCAATGGTACCGACACCGGTAGCGCCCACACCGACGATCCACATATCGGCGCCGATGCCGGGGGTGTGTACGCCATCGGCAAGCGGCATGTACATGGTCCAGCCGAAGTCAGCCGCACCACCAGGAGTGATAAAGCCCAGCAGCATGACGACACCGCCGAGCAGGGTTACCCAGAAACCAAAGGAGTTCAGACGTGGGAAGGCCACGTCCGGCGCGCCGATCTGCAGAGGCAGGATGTAGTTACCAAAGCCCCAAACAACTGGCGTAGCGAACAGCAGCAGCATCACGGTGCCGTGCATAGTGAACAGCTGGTTGAACTGCTCATTGGACAGGAACTGCAGACCCGGGGTGAAAAGCTCCGCACGGATCAGCAATGCCATAAAGCCACCAAGGAAGAAGAAGCTGAAGGCCATGATCAAGTACATGATGCCGAGCTGCTTGTGGTCGGTGGTGGTTAAAAATACCCAAGCCTTTGAACCGGTCTTTTCCCTACCGGTTGGCTCTGGACGTGTGGGAGCGACGTAATCGTCGACCCGTGGCGCCACAGCGGTCATAGAATCCTCCTGAATAACAAAGTGTCAGCGGACTGGGTCCACCTACACCTAGGTTTACTTCGATTATATTAGGACATTTTCCCCCGTTCTTGCCAGCTTCTCTTAATGGTCCTCCAGCTTGGGGGTATTCCCTCAATAACCACAACCGTCACATACCCCCTGCACGTGGGGCGGGCACGATTTAAGGTTTAAATTCTTTAGGGCAGGCAGGGGTGTCATATGTCACAACGCCTGCGAGATGTGCAGGTCAAAAACCGAAAAACGCACCCCCGCTCGTTATCAACCTTTCGGTTGAGTCCGAAGCGAAGGTGCGCGGGGACTAAGAACGGCTAGAAGTCCCAGTCATCGTCCGTGGTGTCCTCGGCCTTGCCAATGACATAGGACGAACCCGAGCCCGAGAAGAAGTCGTGGTTCTCGTCGGCGTTGGGAGAAAGAGAGGACAGGATAGCCGGCGAGACGCGGGTCTCATCGGCTGGGAAGAGGCCCTCAAAGCCCAAGTTATTCAGGGCCTTATTGGCGTTATAGCGCAAGAAGCGCTTGACGTCTTCGGTCCAGCCCAGCTCGTCGTAGAGGTCCTCGGTGTAGTCGATCTCGTTGTCATAGAGCTCAAAGGCCAGATCAAAGGTGTAGTCCTTCAATTCTTCCTGGCGCTTTTCATCCAGCTTCTTGTATTCCTGCTGGAACTTATAGCCAATGTAATACCCGTGCACGGCCTCATCGCGGATGATCAGGCGGATGATATCGGCAGTATTGGTCAGCTTCGCCCGGGAAGAGAAGTACATCGGCAGATAGAAGCCGGAGTAGAACAAGAAGGACTCCAGCAGCGTAGAGGCCACCTTCTTCTTCAACGGATCATCACCGTTGTAGTAGGCCAAGATGATCTTCGCCTTCTTCTGCAGGTTCTCGTTTTCCTCGGACCAGCGGAAGGCATCATTGATCATCGGGGTGGAAGCCAAGGTCATAAAGATATTGGAATAGGACTTGGCGTGCACCGACTCCATGAAGGCGATATTGGTATACACCGCCTCCTCGTGCAGGGTCTGCGAATCCGGAAGCAGGGAGATCGCACCGACCGTGCCCTGGATGGTATCCAGCAACGTCAGGCCAGTAAAGACCCGCATGGTGGTTTCTTTTTCCTTTTCCGTCAGCGTCTTCCAGCTGGGGAGATCATTAGAGACTGGGACCTTTTCCGGGAGCCAGAAGTTACCGGTCAACCGCTCCCATACCTCGAGGTCTTTGTCATCGGGGATGGTATTCCAGTTGATAGCTTTTACCGGGCTGTCATGACTAGCAACGTAGTCATCGTATTCGTGCGACACGCGATGTCACTCCAATGCTTCACTGTGTAGAATTTCGAGTCCCAGCATACCCAATGCCAACCCGCATCATCCCGCCGCACCGCACCTATAATAAAAGCGCAGTACACAGCCAGGAAAGGACGCCCGCGCCATGGCAGAAACCACTCCCCTTTTAGGCCCTGTAGTAGACCAGCTGGGCACGGATATCGTCAGCGGGGAAATGGCGGAGGGCACGCGGTTTCGCCTTGGGGACATCGAAAAGCGCTTTGGCATCTCCCGCACCGTAGCGCGCGAGGCCATGCGTACCCTCGAGCATCTGGGGATGGTTTCCTCCGGGCGCCGAGTGGGGCTCAAGGTGCTGCCGCGCAGCAGTTGGGCGGTCTATGATCCCGCCGTTATTTCGTGGCGGCTGGCGCACGATAAGACGCGCGCGGAACAGGTGGCGCGACTCAACGAGCTGCGCCTTGGTATCGAGCCGGTGGCGGCGCAGCTTGCCGCGCGCAATGCCAGCCCACAGCAGCGCCGCGAATTGCTGCGACTGGCGGGCCGGCTCAGCGAGCTCGAGACCACCCCTTCCCCCCGGGTAGGCGAAGAACTCGAAACCGACCTGCAATTTCATACCCTTATCTTGGAGGCCTCCGGCAATGAGATGATCGCGGCGCTGGCACCGGCGTTGCTGACTATCTTGAAGGGCAAATCCGTTTTTGGCTCCCGCAAACGGGATCCAATTCGCGGCACCACTCAGCTACATATGGATTTAGCGCGGGAGATTGACGCCGGCGAGGCCGAAGCCGCCGAGCGCACCTCCCGCGCTATCCTGGACCGCGCCCGCGCTTAGAGCATGCAGGAAACGCAGCCCTCGATCTCGGTGCCTTCCAGCGCCATCTGGCGCACGCGGATGTAGTACAAGGTCTTAATGCCCTTGCGCCAAGCGTAAATCTGCGCCTTATTCACATCGCGGGTGGTAGCGGTGTCCTTGAAGAACAGCGTCAGCGATAGCCCCTGGTCCACGTACTTGGTGGCCTCAGCATAGGTATCAACGATCTTCTCGTAACCAATTTCGTACGAGTCCTTGAAGTACTCCAAGTTGTCGTTATCCATATGCGCAGCCGGGTAGTATACGCGGCCGATCTTGCCTTCCTTGCGGATTTCAATCTTGGAGGCAATCGGGTGAATGGACGAGGTGGAATTGTTGATATAGGAAATCGAGCCCGTCGGCGGCACCGCCTGCAGGTTGCGGTTGTAGAGGCCGTGCTTGGCAACGTCCTCCTTCAACTCCGCCCAGTCCTCTGCGGTGGGAGTGTAGATGGAGGAGGCATCGAAAAGAGCCTTGACCTTCTCCGTGCGCGGCTGGAACTCCGCCGGATCGTAGGAGTCAAAGAACTCGCCACTGGCGTAATCGGATTCGGGGAACTCGGTAAAGGTCGTGCCGCGCTCGCGGGCAATCTTATTGGAGGCGCGCAGGGCTGCGTACATGATGGCGGCGAAGTAGGCGTTGGTGAAGTCCAACCCCTCCTCGGATCCGTACTCGATGTTCTCGCGACCCAAGTAACCGTGCAGGTTCATCTGGCCCAAGCCGATGGCGTGTGAGTCATCGTTGCCCTTGCGCACGGATGGAACGGAATCGATGGAGGTCTTATCCGCCACCGAGGTCAGCCCCCGAATCGCGGTCTCCACCGTTTGGGAGAAGTCCGGCGAGTCCATGGTCATGGCGATATTCAGCGAACCCAGGTTGCAGGAAATATCGTTGCCCACCTGGTCATAAGAAAGATCCGCGTTGAGCTCGGAAGCGGAGTTGACCTGCAATATCTCCGAGCACAGGTTGGACATATTGATGCGGGAGGTCTTGACCGGGTTGGCGCGGTTTACCGTATCTTCATACATGATGTACGGGTAGCCGGACTCGAACTGCAGCTCCGCCACGGTTTGGAAGAAGTGGCGCGCGTTGATCTTCTTCTTCCGGATGCGCGGATCCTCCACCATTTCTTCGTAATGCTCGGTAACGGAGATATCGCCGAAGGCCTTGCCGTAGACGCGCTCGACGTCGTACGGCGAGAACAGGTACATGTCGTCGTTGTTCTTGGCCAGCTCGAAGGTGATATCCGGGATCACCACGCCCAAGGACAGGGTCTTAATGCGGATCTTTTCATCCGCGTTCTCGCGCTTGGTGTCGAGGAAGTTCATGATGTCCGGGTGGTGGGCGTTGAGGTACACCGCGCCCGCACCCTGGCGCGCACCGAGCTGGTTAGCGTAGGAGAATGCATCCTCCAGCATCTTCATCACAGGGATGACGCCAGAAGACTGGTTCTCAATGTGCTTAATCGGCGCGCCGGATTCGCGGATATTGGACAGCAGCAGGGCCACGCCGCCGCCGCGCTTGGACAGTTGCAGCGCGGAGTTGATGGAACGACCGATGGATTCCATATTGTCTTCGATGCGGAGCAGGAAGCAGGAAACCAATTCGCCGCGCTGCTGCTTGCCGGCATTCAGGAAGGTTGGCGTAGCCGGCTGGAAGCGGCCGGTCATGATCTCATCGACGAGGCGCTCTGCCAGCTCACCATCGCCATCACCAAGGAAAAGCGCCGTCATGGAGACGCGGTCCTCAAAGCGCTCCAGGTACCGGCGGCCGTCGAAGGTCTTCAGCGTATAGCTGGTGTAGTACTTATAGGCGCCAAGGAAGGACTTGAAGCGGAACTTATAAGAGTAGGCGCGCTTGAATAGGGACTTGATGAACTCGAAGTCATAAGCCTCAATGACCGCTGGGTCATAGTACTTATTGCGCACCAGGTAATCGATCTTCTCTTCCAAGTCGTGGAAGTAGACCGTGTTCTGATTAACGTGCTGCAAGAAGAACTGATTGGCGGCCTCGCGGTCCTTATCAAATTGAATCTTGCCGTCTCCGTCGTAGAGATTCAGCATTGCGTTGAGCGCGTGGTAATCCAGCTGCTCTTCCTGCGATACTGGCTCTGCTACGGTCTTTCCCAATTGCGTACTCACAGCTGACGCGACCTTTCTTAAAATCAGGATTCTATTAGGTGTGTCGCACCGCGGCTAGGCTGCCCCATCCAGTCCCAACTGGGAAGCATTAGCCAGCAGGCCTTCGCGACAAATTTTTATATCTTCATCGTTTCCGAGCAATTCGAAACGATATACATAGGGCACCTTACATTTGGCGCTGATGACGTCACCAGCCTTGCCAAAATCGGCGCCGAAGTTGCTATTTCCTCCGGCGATAACCGCCCGAATAAAACTGCGGTTGTGCTCATTATTAAGGAATCTAATTACCTGCACCGGTACGGGCCGGGAGTTTTGGTGGCTAATGGAAGCTCCTCCGCCGTAGGTGGGACACACCAAGACGAAAGGCTCGTTGACCACTAGCGGCTCATCGGTGCGGCGCAGGGGGATTCGCGCGCTAGGGAAACCTAGCTTCTGCACGAACCGGTGCGTATTTTCCGTAGTAGAGGAAAAATACACGACCAACATGACGGCACCTCCCTCCTCGGCTACTTACGCAGAGGCGGCTAGCTCGGCAAGGTTCTTGATGCGGTCGGGGCGGAAGCCGGACCAGTGCCCGCCGTTGGCTTCTACGACGGGTGCTTGGACGTAGCCCAGAGCCATAATGTAGTCACGGGCCTCATCGTCCACGGTGACATCTACCACGTTGTAATCCAGACCCGCGCGGTCAAGGGCCTTCTTGGTGGCATTGCACTGAACGCAAGCAGGCTTGGTGTAGACGGTGATAGACATAATAACTCCCTAAAATCCTTTTGCGAGATAGCTTTTGCTCGTAGAAAGCGGAGGTTCTGACCCCTTTTCAGGCCACTTCCTGCACCGCTCTGAGCGACACCAACGACACTATACTTTGGGGGAATTGACCGCAACTAACACAACATATAGTAGTTACACCCATGATATTCCCAGGAGGGCCAGGGGCGAGACCCCACATGTTGACCGCCCCGGCACCCAACCGTGAAACTACACGCCTGACATTCCTGCGGGTTTACCTTCTATTCACCTAAACATGTGGCAAAGTTCACATTCTGGCGTCGAAGCGTAGAAATAAAAAATCCGCCCCGCTCCAAATTCTCGGAGGAGGCGGACTTTCTTAAGTTTCAATTAGCCCTGACGGGCCTTGAAACGGGGATCCTTCTTGTTGATCACGAAGACCTTACCGTGGCGGCGAATAACCTGGGCGCCCGGCTTCTTCTTCAGCGACCGAAGGGACTTACGGACCTTCATCGGGCGCTCCTTTCGTTATGCGCAATCTACATGCGGTTGAGTAAATAAAGCACGGACTGGGAATCCCCAGCCATGACACGAGGAATAATTTTACCTCACGCGGCCATTAAGACCAAAACACTAGGACTTAATGGGGTGCGGATTCCCGCGAGTAGCGGGATTTCATCTCCTCGCCTACCTCATCCAGGCTACGTCCCATGGTCTCTGGTACCAAAATGCGGGTGTAGCCGATGGCGATGAGCCCCAGCACGCCAAAGACTCCAAAGGCCACCGGGCCGGTGAGCCACTCCACCAGCGGCAGGAAGTACTGGGCCACGGCCCAGTTGGTGGCCCACAGCGAGAGCCCGGCGATGCCCATGCCCAAGCCGCGTACCTGCAGGGGCACGAGCTCCGAGATGAGCAGCCAGGTCGTCGGCGAGACCGCTGCTTGCTGGAAGGCAATGAACGAGGCCATGAATACCAGTGAGACCATCGCCATCGTGGTGGAATCGGCTGCGTGCGAGTACGCCACGGACAAGATGAATAGCGAAATCACGTTGCCGGTCAGGCCGATAAGCAGCAGGCGCTTGCGGCCAATACGGTCGACCACCTTGAGGCCCACCCAGCAGGCGATGACGGAGACCACACCAATGACAATCGAGGTATAGACCGAGTTGGTGGTGGAAATTCCTACCTGGCTCATCATGGTGGGCGCGAAGTAGACGATGGCATTAACGCCAGTAATCTGCTGGGTCAGGCCCATCAGCATGGCGAGCAATACCGTCACTTGCATCCAGCGATTGGCCTTCAGCGCCTTCCACTCGGAGCCGCTGGAACGACGCGCCGTCTCCTGGGAGGTAAGCTCCGCCAGATCCATCCCGGCGCGGCTTGCGACCTCGCGGGCCCGCGACATCTTATTGTGCGTGGCCAACCAGACTGGGGTTTCTGGCAAGAAGATCATCCCCACAGCCAGGGCCGCACCCGGTACGGCCGCAAGTCCCAGCGTCCATTCCCAGCTTTCAGTGGGCGCGAGGGCCGAGTTCACCAGGTAGGCCAGCAACTGGCCTACCACGATCAACAGGGTATTCAGGGAGACCATGCGTCCGCGGATCTTGGCTGGCACCATCTCCGAGATATACATGGGCGAAACAATGGATACCGCACCGACGGCAAAGCCCAGGAAGGTACGGGCCGTGGCTAGCATGGTCACCGAGCCCGCCAGTGCACACCAGATGGAGCCCAAAACAAAGATGATGCCGCCGGCAATCAGCGTAAAGCGGCGGCCAAACCGGTCCGCAATGCGGCCTGCGGTCAAAGCACCTACCGCGGCACCTACCAGCAGCATGGAGGTCACCCACCCCTCTTGGTGGGCTGTCATATTAAATTCCGGGGTGATATACAGCAAAGCACCGGACATCACGCCGGTGTCGTATCCAAATAATAAACCGCCAAGGGCGGCAATTGCTGCAACTACCTTGACATAACTTTCTTTATTCACAGCACGCAATTGTGTCAGGAGACTACGATGAACGTCATGTCACCCGATGCCGAAAACTTGCAACAATCCATCATAAAACAGCTGGATGTACGCCCCTTTATCGATCCAGAAGAGGAAGTTGCCCGCCGCGTAGATTTCCTCGTGGAATACTTGGAACTGACCCGTGCCAAAGGCTACGTGCTAGGCATTTCCGGCGGCCAGGATTCCACCTTGGCGGGAAAGCTCGCCCAGATGGCAGTAGAGCGGGTAGAAGGCGCCGATTTTTGGGCCGTACGCCTGCCCCACGGCACGCAGGCCGATGAGGACGATGCCCAGATCGCCCTTGATTTCATCCACCCCGATCACCGGGTCACCGTTGATATTCAGCCGGCCACCGCGGCGCTGAGCCAAGAAGTGGCGCGCGCGGTGAACCAAGATTCCTTGAATGATTTCAATCGCGGCAATGCCAAGGCGCGCCTGCGCATGACCGCGCAATATGCCATCGCCGGCGAGGTGGGCGCGCTGGTTGTAGGTACGGATCACGCAGCCGAAAACGTCACCGCGTTCTATACCAAGTGGGGCGATGGCGCAGCGGATCTCCTCCCTTTGGCCGGGCTAAATAAGCGCCAAGGCGCGGCATTGCTCAAGCACTTAGGTGCGCCAGAGTCCACGTGGTCCAAGGTCCCTACCGCGGATTTGGAAGACGATAAACCGCAGCTTCCCGATGAAGAGGCGCTCGGCGTCACCTACGCCCACATCGATGACTACTTAGAGGGCAAGGCGGTTCCCGATGCCTCCCGCGAACGCATCGAAACCTTGTGGCACCGAGGTGGCCATAAGCGCCAGATGCCACAGGGTCCAACCAGCTAAGCCAGCGCCTCTAGCGTGGCGAGCGCCGCGCGCTCTAGCGGCCGGTTATACGCCGAGCCGTGGGTGAGCGCGTGTACTGCCAGTGGGTGCAGTTGGTGCATGGGAATCCAGGTCTCAATATCCTGCGGCGCCCCATAGCCGCGGAAGATTTCCTCTATATAGGGCGCGCCGAATAGCGCCAACATGCCCAAATCCGTGTGGGGATGTCCGCCGTGAGCGGCGGGGTCGATCATGATGCCACCCTGGGCATCGAAAAGCAGGTTGCCCGCCCACAGGTCACCGTGGATGCGTGCGGGGGCCACATCCCAGCTGCGGGCGGCGATCGCATCGCAAGCGCGCTTAACCAAGTCCCTTTGCGCGGTACTTATTCCGGCCGGCTCCGCAAAGGGCAGCACGCGCTGCTGGGCATAGAATTCACCCCAGTTATCGGTGGGCGTGCACTCCTGCTCGATGGTGCCGATGAAGTTTTTGCCTTCCCACCCCTCCGGCGCACTGCCAAAGGCCGGCGCCCCAGCGCGGTGCACGCGCGCGAGCTCTGCACCAAATTTTCGCGCGGCCTCTGAAGTGGGCACTACCTCGTTGATGCGTTCTGTAACGATTTCCTTGTCGTCGGCGCTAATTACTGTGGCTACCGCATCCGTGGCTTCACCCAACCACCGGAGGCCGGCAGCCTCAGCACCAGCTTGGTCTTTATCGCTTACTTGCTTCGCAAAGGTCTGCATATTGACCAGCATAACCGCTTCAGTAGCACACCAGGTTAGGACGGAAAAGTGATTACATATCCCACACCCTAATTGACAGCTTTTACCATTTAGTTTATTGGCCTACGGCGCACTAAGATGCTGCATATAAAGCATTTACCGAATGGTAAATTGTCTCTCTCGAATTGAAAAGGATAACTATGATCGGAATTAACAGTATTAAAAAGAAGATCGCCGGTGGTCTCCTCGCACTTGGTGCCGCCTTGACGATGGCCCAGTCTGCCAACGCAGCAGAGCCCCACGGAAAGGAAATGGTCACTTTCGGCGACTCTTTTTCCGCTAACGGCGGCGCCCCTGGGGACCGCGCAGCAGTCAGCCCCTTCTCTATCCCTGGTATTCCAGTCCACACGTGTGGCAATGACACCCACAACTGGCCACACCAAACCGCCCGGAATCTCGGCCACAGCCTTGCGGACTACACATGCAACGGAACCAGTTATTGGGTAGCTGCCCACGTCGAACACGCGATCCGTACCGGAAATATCGGCCCCGATACGAAAGAAGTCGCCTTCATGTATGGCGGCTTACAGCCTGGCTCCTATGTCGATGCACTGGCTAACGCCGCCGCCCCAAATATCCCTAAGGGCTCAACCTACCGCGGATTACTGACCGCACAATTCGATAAAATTCGGTCCGTCGCCCCGAATGCCCGCATCACAATGGTCAACTACATCCCGATGACGGTTAATGACACCCTCTGTGTGATCAATGACGACCGGATGCAGCTGCCACTGTCCATCCCTGGTGTTACTGGCGCCGAAGAAGAGTTCAACCGCGAAATCGGACGTGCCGCAGACTCCCTTGGCGTGAACTTCATCGATCTACACAACCAAGCGAAAACGCACGATCCTTGCCAGCCGGATACCAACCACCGGTGGGCTGTCATTGCTAAGACCCCCACGGCTCCTTCCGTGATGCCTATGCACCCAACTGATGTAGGGCACACAGGAATGGCAGGTATTATTACCAATGGTCTAAGGAACTAGGCCCTACCCCTCCCCTATTCCCAGAAAATAAACGCGGAGTAAAAGTGAAGCGTATTAATAAGCTCGCCGCAGCTGCTACTTTCATCACAGCGCTTGTGGGCACGAGTACCGTTGGCACAGCTGCAGTCCCAGGAACCACTGTTCTCGTTGGTGACAGTATTGTAGCCAACCCAACCTTCACCGACCATGCACTGAACAAGGCACATAAGAAGGCCAATACCGGAGTAGGTTGCGTTACCGATAACGCCATTGCCACTGAGATGAACAATGTTTCCGGTGCACACGTTGACCAGTACCAATGCGCAGGTGCCTCTTTAGCCACTGGCGGTATTCACGTCGATAATTCTCTCCGAAAGGCAGCAGAAGACGGCAACCTCAACCACGAGACCAAAAATGTCGTCATCGTTGCCGGCGCAAATGACACTTACCCCTACAAATCGGATATCGAGGCTTCCGACCGTGCGATTCGCGGTGGTCTCCGCAGTGCACTCGATATAGCCCACCAACATGCGCCAAATGCCAAGGTGACTGTCGTAGGTTACCCGCACATTACCCGGGAGAACACCACTTGCCTGACCTCTTCGATCATTCCCCTGCCTATCGCAGCCGTCTCTGATACAGAGCAGCGCCTGCAAAACACCCTGCGCGAAGTGTCCGAGCAAAACGGCGCAACATTCTTAGATGCACAGCCCATATCTGAAGGACATGACATGTGCTCCCCAGACCGCTGGTGGGTTAACCTCGTTGACCCAGTACCACCAGCTCCCGGCAACCTACCACTGCACCTTAATGCCCACGGCACCGCAGCTTATGGCCAGTTCATCGGCCACGCTCTGCAGTAAGTAGGAAGAAAATATCCCGCATAGTTTTGAACTATGCGGGATATTTTTATGAGTTTTCTGGTTAGTGGTTATTGATCCAATCGATGCCTGCCTGAAATTCAGCACCACCGTACTGCAGGTGCGCAAGTTGTCCGCGCAACAGGTTTATATTATCCATTGGGCCATGCTGCGCAGCCTCACCTACGATCTGCTGCAGAGGAAGCTTGCCGTGTACCGCGTCCACTTCCATGGACGGGGATACCAATCCCAGATATTCCTGTGGGTAGTTACAAATAATATCCTGCGGGTTGCAAACCTCAAGCACGTCAGCCCCCAGTTCGCCGTACCCACCGTCGAGGTGGCCTAGCGCGCCGGTCGCATTGGACATGTCATCGTGATACTGCGCAGCACCATTACCGCCTTGATACGGGTTGGCATAGAGGGCTGCAGATGCAAACCTATCTTTATCAAGTGGTCCGCGCCCGTGCGCTGCATCGTTGATGATGCGTGCGGAAATATCTGCTCCCTCGGAGTAGCCGACCAAGGAAATCTTACTATTCGGGCAATCATTCTGGATTTGCTGGATCTTAGCTGCCGTGCGGTTATATCCTTCGTTAGAAGAGTCAGAATATTTCGACACAGCAAATGGGAAGGCCTGGTAGCCCACAAAGGTGGCGTTCGTATCCGGCTGGAGTCCGAGCTTTACGCCCATCTGTCCGGTAATCAGACCGTGCGGAACATCCGAAGGTGCTGACGGAATAGTATTCGCTCCGCCAGGAACAAAAACGACCTGCTGATTAGCACACGTCGGAGCAGACATTGGGTTCCCAGGAATCGCCGCAGTGGCGGCGGGAGCAGAAAGTGCAAGTGCGGCTGCAGAGATTGCGCCAGCAGCCGCAGCTTTCACAGTAAGATCCATATGATTTCCCATTTTCAAAAAGGTTCCAACGGTTTACACGGGTTACATTACATGATTCTTTGCTAACAGGCGACACCACCAACACACGGTGAACCAGACGTGTTTTCGCATAAAAAATCCCGAGTCACCGTTCTTCAACGATGCCTCGGGACACTATATTGTGGAGCTAACGGGATTCGAACCCGTGACCCCCACACTGCCAGTGTGGTGCGCTACCAGCTGCGCCATAGCCCCATATACGAGGTGCAACCCTGTGGGCCGCAACTCGTATGAATATACATGGCGAGTATTTAACTCACCAAATCGCCTGCTACTTGGTGGCGACGTCTACCCAGTCATTCAAAGACTGACCAGAATCCTTATCCGGAATATCCTTGCCGTTTTGGACAACGCGCGGCGAGGAAACGGAGTCGGTTTCCTTTTTCAGCTTGTCTGAGTTTGCCTTGCCAACCTTATTACCTTGCTCGATATCCACGTTCTTGATGGAATCAACCACGGCATCCTCGGCGCCGAGCTCCTTCGCTTGGTCAGCGATGTCCTCGATGTCCCACTTGGTGGCAACGCTCTGCTGGTTCTGCATCATGTAGTCGCGCAAATTCCAGTAGGTCTTCACATCGCCGGACTTAGCTAGTTCCGACAAGGCTGCCGCAGCCTTAGTGGAGTAGCCATCATTGTTTTCATCACGCACCTTGTCCAAGAAATTCAGTGTGCGCACGTGGACGACCAGCTTGCCATCCTCAATCGCCTGCTTCATCTCCTCATCGGTGCTTTCCGCCAACTCCGCGCAGTGGGGGCAGGAGAAGTCTTCGTAGAGATCTACTTCTGGAGTATCGTCATTGGCCGCATCGGACTTCAGGGTAATCGCGTTGTCCTTATAGTCCATGGACATATTGACCTCGATTTCATTGGCTTGCTTGCCATTCCACACGATGTAGCCAATGACCACGGCGATAATAACGAGGAGGACGCCGACGCCCCAGATGAAACCATTGCCAGACTTGGCATTTGGGTCACTTACTTTGCTCATTTAAACCTTGCCTGTTGATACTTTCGGACTCTTTCAACCTACTGTGCCCACCACTACGGGTGGAGCGCAAATTTCGTGAACGGGCGTTTGATGGTCCATGCGGTAAGGGCGAGGAAGGCGGCATCGCGAAGCAGCGTCAGCCCGTAGTTCATGCCGGGCTCCGCAGCAGCATCACCAGCACCAAAGCACCCGCAATCGATGTCCAGCCCACGCAGCCATGCCTGGAGAATGCCGACCATGAAAAGCACCATGACCACGGCCGCAACTTTGGAGGACTCGCGGAGGAAAATCCCCAGCAGAAGGAGCATTCCGCCCACCAGCTCTAGCGGGCCAATGAGCTGGACCAAATACCCAGACCATTCGGGCGTGAAAATCTCATAGGCCTCGATAGATTGCATGGTGTCCAGCGGGTGGGCCATCTTCTCTACGCCGGCGATGATCCACACCGCGGCCATGCCAAAGCGAGCAATAAAGCTCACCACATCAAACGTCTTGTTCACGCCGATTAGTTTAGCGTTTAACCTCCCTTTTTCAGATACAATGCCCTGTGCTTTTCCTGAGACTTCGCCCACTATGATGGGCCCCATGCCGCACTTCCTCATCGCCGGGTCCGGTGCCGCGCTCGGCGCCGGTGCCCGCTATCTCTTAACTATCGCGCTCGGCGGCGGGCTGATCCCGCTGCTTATCCTCAACATCGTCGGCAGCGCGCTGATGGGATATACCCGCCCCGGGCCTTTCTGGGGCACCGGATTCTTGGGCGGTTTTACCAGCTTTGCTGGCTTTGCTTTCTTCACCGCAGATTCCCACTGGAGCATCGCCCTGGCCTATGTCGCGGCCACGCTCGTGGGCTGCACCGCCGCCTACCTCGCTGGGGATAAGCTGCGATGAACCTGCTCTTCGTCCTTATCGGCGGTTTTCTCGGCGGCGCGGCGCGCTACGGTTTTACCCGCCTGCTGCCCTCGCCGTATTGCACCTTCGTATCCAATATCCTGGGCTCCTTGGTTTTTGGCTTGGCGGTGGGCTTTTCGCAGCTTGCCGATGCCCCCTTCACCCATCCCCTCTTCGCCCTCGGCCTCGCCGGTGGACTTTCCACCTGGTCCACCATGGCGAAAGAGCTAGGGGAAATGGTCAAACAGCGGCAATGGTGGCCCCTATGCAAATACCTCTTTTGGACCATCGGGATCGGAGTGGTTTTAGCCTGGCGCGGGGTGATGTGGGCTGGACTTATCTATCACGGGATCTAGGTACGCAATTCCCAGCTCGCTCCTAGATAGATTGGACCAGCGCAGGCCTACGATTTCTCTGTGTGAACTTCTTTATGAACCTGCCATTGGCCGAGCCCGTCAACGGCGTCATATTCCTCCTCATCCTCGCGGTAGCGGCGATCGTTGTTATCACCCAAAAGAAAATCTGGCCGATACTTTTCGCCCTCGTCCTCTGCGCCATTGGGTGGTTCTTCCTCCGGCACTGGGAAGTACCCTGGCACATCTATCTAGCCGCGGTAGTTCCCTTGGCCGCACTCCTGCGCAGGCCCAAGGTGATCACGGTCGTGGTGGGAATCTTTTCCCTCTTGGCCACCGTCGGGCTAGTCAATATGGAATATCAAACCTATCCAGACGTCGGCTCCCTCGACCCGCGCCCTGTGGCGAAGGAAATGGACTATGACGAGTTCACCACCACCCATTCCGGCGCCGCCCTCGTCCACGTCGATCTGCCCAGCGCAACGTCCCACTTCTCCGCGCGCACCGCCACCGCGTATATCCCGCCCGCATACTGGACGGATCACAACCTCCCGGTTCTGGTCCTTCTCCACGGCAACCCCGGCGGCCCGGATCAATGGTTTGGTTCGGGCGAAGCGGACGAAACCGCCGATCAATTCCAAGCGGCCAATGGCGGGCGCAGCCCCATCGTCATCGCCGTCGATGCCACCGGTTCCGAGACCGCGAACCCCATCTGCGCCGATAGCGATGTCGCCCAAGTCATGACCTACCTCACCCGCGATGTTCCCAAAGATATAAAGTCAAAGTTCCAAGTCAACAACGATCAGCACACCTGGACCGTTGGCGGGCTAAGTTACGGCGGCACCTGCGCGCTGCAAATAGCTACCACCCATCCGAATGCCTACGGCTCCGTTATCGATATCTCCGGCGAGGCCGAGCCGACCATTGGCAACCATTCCGCCACCGTTAATAAGTTTTTCCACGGCGATGAATCCGCCTATAACAACCAAGACCCCGCCTACCTCTTGGAGCGCAACCGCTACGACAACCTTCAGGCCATCTTCATCGCCGGTGATGACGATGCCGCATCCGTCAACGCCCTGCGCTCGCTATCAGATAAAGCTCGGGCAGCCGGAATGAAAACCTATTACGGCACGCGGCCGGGTGGGCACTCCTTCCAGGTCTGGCGCCCCGCGCTACGCGAATCCTTTGCTTGGGCCGCTGCCCGCGGCGGCATCAAGGTAGAAACAGATCCGTTCGATGGGATTAACAATGTCCATTCTTAAAAAGCTTCCCGTTTCCATCGCTCTGCTGGCCATCATGTGGTCGCTACACCTCGTCGATTTTCCCCTCAAACCGTGGCTTGCGCTCACCACCGCTCACCCGGGTGCTTCCATCATCATTACCGTGCTCATCGCCACCTGGCTCGCCCCGGCCGAGTGGCTCCTCGGTTCCACCTATACCCTCACCACCGGGCTGGCGGCGACGGCGATTGGAGTGCCGATAACGCTGGGCATCGCCAAGCACTGGCCCAATAGCACCGACTTCCTCAGTCCGATTGGATTCATCGTAGGCGCGGCCGGGTTCGCCTCCGCGTTCATGCCCCGCCTGTGGCGCCGCCGCCTCCGAATTTCCATTCTTTCCCTGACCGCCACGTACGTGCTGTACGCGGGCGCGCTTTCCGATGTCCTCGGTATCACTACCGCCGCCCTATCCATCGCCGCCGGCCAGCTGCTCGCCAAACCCGCACCCGGTACGCCGACCGTCCGCGAACAACGCGTGCTCATCGCCGTCTGCGTCGCCTGCGTTGCGATAGGCCCCGCCTTCATCGCCCTGGATCCGTTGGCGCAAGGCCCATTTTCCGATGTCACGCGCCTGCTCTGGCAAGATAGCCGCGGAATCGGGCCCGTGGTAGCCAACCTGTTGCCACTCATCCTGCAACTCGTCTTTTGCTTCGGCCTCGTGCGCGGGCGCATCACCGCCTGGAGGCTCGCGGTCTTATCGCAGGTAGCGGCCCTTGCCCTGCTTGCCTATAGGCTTTCTTTCCTCCCCGAGCTCATCCCTGTCACGCTGCCTTGGCTTAGCGTGCTCGCAATCCTGCTCATTAACCGGCGGCTGTTTCCCACCCACGAAAACCGCGCCTATCTCCTGCGCACCGCTCTGTTAAGCGCTGGCATCGCCGCATGCGGTTCGGTGCTCTGGATTCTCATCGCGCAGCTGCACGCCCCGCTGCCGAACGTGCTCGCTGAAACCCCGTTGCGCTTCCTGCCCACCGTGGTGGCCCTGATACTTCCCCACCACGTAATCCCCACGTCCTCCCTTACCTGGTTTCTCTACGAGTGGATAGGAAATGCCTTTTGGATCTTCGTGGCCTTCCGCCTCTATCGCGGCTTCTCCCGGCCCACCGATCCAGCAAACGCGGCAGATATCCGCACCGCGCGCCGCCTGCTCGAATCCGGCACGGGCGACCACCTCTCCTTTATGACCCTGTGGAAATCCAACCGCTACTTCTTCCACGGCGATTCCTACGTGGCCTACCGCGTCTCCAACGGCGTCGCCCTCACCCTAGGCACACCCGTGGGCCGCGATATCAGCACCGAATTCGCCACCTTCGCCTCCAACCAGGGTTGGTCCGTGGCTTGGTATTCCGTCAACGCGGACTTCGCCGCCGCCCACCCAGAACTCAAGCGCGTCCACGTTGCCGAAGAGGCCGTCTTGCCCTGCCGCACAGAGTTCAAGGGAAAGAAATTCCAGAACGTGCGCACCGCCCGCAATAAAGCAACCAAGGAAGGAATTCGCACCCGCTGGACCAGTTGGGCTGAACTCGACCTGACCACCATCGCCAAGATCACCGCGCTCAGCGAGGAATGGGTAGCAGAAAAGGCGCTGCCCGAAATGGGATTTACCTTAGGCGGGCTAGAAGAGATGAAGGTCCCCGGCACTCGCCTGCTGCTTGCCGAAGCCCAGGACGGCACCCTCCACGGCGTCACCAGCTGGATGCCTGTCTTCGAAAACGGCTCCATCGCGGGCTATACCCTCGACGTCATGCGCCGCAACGAGCACGGTTTCAAGGGAGTTATGGAACTGCTCATCTCAGAAGCCTTGCTCATCGCACACTCCGAGGGCTCTACCTGGATCTCCTTATCCGGCGCCCCTCTGGCCGGGCAAGCACCGTCGCCCTCCTGGCTCGACAATCTCTTGCAGCGCCTAGGCAATGAGGTCGAGCCCTTCTACGGATTCCACAGCCTGGCGGCAAGCAAAAAGAAGTTCCAGCCCGAAGAGCACCCATGGTTCCTGTGCTACGACGACGAGCTGAAACTTCCTAATATCGGTCTAGCGACGATGCACGCCTACCTTCCAGACCTCAAGACCACGGATGCGGTCAAGGCCTGGATATCCAGGCATTAATCCGCAATCGCCTCCAGCGGCGGCGTCTTTGCCGCGCGTTGCGATGGCCATACCGCTGCAATGATGCCCACAACTGCGGATCCCAGCAGCATGGTTACCAACATGCCCCACGGAACCTCGGCGCCGCCAAGGCCCTGATCATTCAAGATCTCAATGAAGGACCACCCCAAGCCGAGGCCAATGAGAATGCCCATGATTGCGCCGAAAAGCGAAATCTGGACCGACTCCAGAGTGATCATCCTGCGAATTTGGCGGCGCTGCGTACCCACCGCACGCAACATGCCGATCTCCTGGCGGCGCTCGATAACGCCCAAGGTCAAGGTATTGACAATGCCCAGTACCGCGATGATCACGGCTAGTGCAAGAAGACCGTAGAGAATGGCCAGCATCTGGTCAATGAAGCCAGCAGCCTGACCCGCATATTCCTTACCGGTATTGACCTGTACCACCACGAGATCCTTGACAGCATCCTCGAGGTTCTGGCGCAACTCTTCCTTGTCATAGCCTTCTTGGCCTAATACGCCCACCATCTGCACGGAGAATTCACCGTCAGCGGCGACCTGTTCTGCCACGTCCTGCGAAACCACCATATTTTGAATGGTCTCGATGGGCTCAAAGGTACCGACCAGTTTCGCTTCCGCGGTCTTGCCTGGTTCGCTTCCGGTGACCTCGTAGGTTTCTCCTACCTTCCAGCCATTTTCTTTGGCGAAGTCTTCTGTGGCGGCAAAGCCACCTTCAATATTGGCATCGCCTTCCACCATGTTCATCGCCAGCATCGCGGTCGGGTCAGCATCTACCGTCACGGTGAACAAACCGCCGGCGCCAAAGTCCAAGGAGGCCTGACCGTCCACGGCAACCGGGGCCGAGCCAACGGTAATGACCTTATCCACACCGTCTGCCTCTGCGGCACGCGCACCGGTTTCCTTCGGCGTCGGGAAGCTTCCGGAGCTTGGACCGAACAAAATATAGTCCGATGTAATAGTTTGGTCCACCGTATCCGAGATGGAAGCCTTCATCGTCTGCCCCAGCATGCCGATGCTCGTGACCAATGCCACACCCAGGGTTAGGGCAAAGGCCGTAGCGGCGGTGCGGCGCGGGTTACGCCGCGAGTTAGTAGCAGCCAGCTTGCCGATGGACCCGAAAGGCGCACCAATAGCCTTGCCCAGTGTTGGCACCAGTGGCAAAGAGAGCGCGGGCCCAGCCAGGAAGAAACCAATAATTACTCCGACGGCGCCGAGGCCGACGAGAATGGCGCGGACGTTCGTTTCGGCATCGCTAAGCACGCCCGCAAACGCCGCAATAATACCGCCGATCATGAGGATCGCACCGAAAATCGTGCGGACCTTTAAAGAAGAGCCGGAGGCAGACTCCGTCGTGCGCATCGCCTCGACCGGTTCCACAGCACCCGCGCGCCGCGCAGGAGCCCACGCGGAGACCACGGTGACAATCGTGCCCAAAATAATGGGGACCACCACGGCCGCAACACTCAAGCCCAAGCCGCCGCCGATGTCCATACCGTTGGCGCCCATAATTGCCTTGATAACAGCGACTAATCCCACGCCGGCAAGAACACCGACGATGGAACCCAGTACGCCAACGATGACAGATTCCACCACAACAGAATTGGTGATCTGGCGACGCGAAGCGCCCAAAGCGCGCAGCAGAGCAAACTCCTTAATGCGCTGGGCCACGATCATGGAAAACGTATTGGCAATAATAAAGGTACCCACCAACAAGGCGATAAGACCAAAGGCAACGAGGAAGTAGTTCACAAACTTCAAGGCCTCAGTCATTGCTTCACTGGTTTGCTCTGCCAGACGCTCGCCGGACTCGGCTTTGATGTCGAACTTGTCATTGAGGTCATCGACAAGCGCATTCGCATCTACGCCATCAGCGGCAGAGACCTTCAGCTGGGAGGGATCACCAAATCGTCCTAGGTAATCAACCTCGCCCATCCGCAGCTCGATGCTATCGCCCTGCTCCACCGGCGGCTCCACGATGCCTGTGACCCTAACCTCATCCTGGCTATCCGGATGAACCACCAAAAGCTTCTGGCCAACGGAAATATCGTATTTCTCCGCAGCAGAGGAATTGATCGTTACCTCATCTATGGCTTTTGGCTCATCGCCTTCAACCAGCTCACTAGATCCACCGACGGTTTTATCCGCGGGGTAATACGGCACAAGGCTCGCAGTACCACTTTGGGTTTGGAAAGCCTCCGAATTTTCATCGGCAACAACCACGGTCTGCGAGTCAGCGACGTTGATGTTTTTAACCGCGGGATCATCAAGCAGCTGTTGGCGCAGCACTTCATCCAGCTTCTGGTCACTATCATCGTTCTCACTAACTACTGCGTCTACACCGCGGAATTGGTTATCCACCGCGGAATCAAAAGTAGCCTTCAAAGAGTTAGTGAACATGAAAGAGCCAGCAATAAAGGCGGTGCCTAAAACCACCGCCAAAATTGTCAGCCCAAGGCGCAACTTATGCGCCAAAATATTGCGCACGGACACCCTGCGCATTGCGTTTCCGCGTGCCATTTAACCCTCAATCTCTGCCATTACATTGTGAATGGCCTCCATCATCGGATCCTGCAGTTCGTTAACGAGCTTGCCGTCAGCAAGGAAAACTACGCGATCAGCATAAGACGCCGCCTTGGCATCATGCGTCACAATGACCACAGTCTGGTCATCCTGATCCACCGCAGTGCGCAGAATATCCAGCACCTCAGCCGAAGAATTGGAGTCCAAGTTACCCGTAGGCTCATCTCCAAAAATAATCTCCGGCCGCGACACTAAAGCGCGAGCACATGCCACACGCTGCTGCTGACCACCAGACAATTCCGCCGGACGGTGCTCCAAACGCTCCGCCAGCCCCAAGCGGCGGGTGACTTCTTCAAACCATTGCTTGTCGACGTCCTTACCTGCAATGTCCGTCGGCAGCGAAATGTTTTCCGCAGCCGTCAAGGTAGGAACCAAGTTGAAAGACTGGAAAATGAATCCCAGGCGATCACGGCGCAGCGCCGTAATGTCTTTGTCATTGAGATGAGACATATCGGTATCCCCGATGAACGCCGAACCAGAAGTAGCAGAGTCTAAGCCTGCCATCGTGTGCATCAACGTCGACTTGCCCGAACCCGAGGGGCCCATAATGGCCGTGAATTGGTTCTTTCCAAACTCGATGGACACGTGATCAAGGGCGATAACGGCTGTGTCATCGCTTCCGTATTGTTTAAACAAGTCAACGGCGCGTGCCGCGGCATCAGTCATAAAGCGTGTTCTCCTTGTAAATGGGAAATTACCTTTCTACATAGTAACCCGCTCATTCGCTGCGTCCCATCATCCCATGGGCTGAATTGGGCGCACTGGTGTGGTGGTGCTGGGGTGGTGGTTCTTATTTTTTGTTGTTGTGTTTGTTTCTTTTGTGTGTGAGGAATTGTTTCCAGGTGTAGTGCCAGTGTGTGTTTGTGGTGGCTAGTGGTCCTTTCGGGTGGTCTGTTTGGTAGGTTCCGTCGGTGTGTAGCCAGGCGATGGTGCCGGTTATTGGGTCCATGATGTAGTGGACTCGTTTGTCGGTTTTGATGTTGTGGTGGTGTTGGCACAGGGTGACGAGGTTGTCGGGGCTGGTGGGTCCGCCGTTGTTGTATTCGATGCGGTGGTCGAGTTGGCATTTGTGTGCTGGTGTGGTGCAGCCGGGCCAGCGGCAGGTGAGGTCTCTGCCTTGTGTGTAGGCGCGGATGTGGCTGGTGGGCTGGTAGCCCGGGGTTTCTTCTGGTTTAAGTTGTCGGGTGAAGGTGTCGATGTTTTCTAGGTTGGTGATGCTGGACCAGCCGTAGCCTGGGAAATACACTTTCGCCTCACCAGCACCAGCACCAGCACCGGCACCGGCGGCGTTATTGTCGCCGGTGGTGTCGGTGGTGAAGGTATTAATCGCGACTTTGGTATGCGTGTTGTCCAGGATGAGTTGAATTAAGGCTTCACCGGCACCGCACCTGTTGTTGTCTGCTTGGGTGTCGATATGGCGGGCGATGATGGCAGCAGTAGCTTTATCACACGTCAAACTAATCGTGGCCCGGTTATTATGCACAGCTACGTTAAGGGCAGGCTCGACCTCGTCAGTATCGTCGACTGCTAGCTGATGGGTGTCGATGAAGTCTCGGATAAACCGGCGGATTTCCGCCACAGTGGGCACATGCTGGCTGGGTGCTGTCGGTGTGAGAAAATCTGCCAGGGCGGCATCGACTAGGCCTATGTGTTCGTGGTTGTCGCCTACACGTTCTATTTCCCGGTCGATAACCCTAAGGCGTGGTGTATCTAGTATCCATTGCTGCCTGTTGGTGGCTGTAACCAGCGGTAGTTCCTGCATGCGGAAGTGTGCCCTAATAATGCCAGATAGGATGCTATAGGTTAGGCCTAGGTCTTTAGCCAAGCTGGTCAGTGTCAGATCCACGTCATCATCTAAGTCCGGAAGTAGTGATTGGTAGAACAACCAGGAGTTCTTCCTAGCCTTAACTCCAGCTGCAGCAATAGGGTTATGTGGTGTGTTGGTGGCATAAAAGACTACCGGTACATCTGCCTCACCATCAGTAGCGGTGTTGTAGTCTAGTGACTCGCCGGCTGGACGGGTATCCCCCGTTATGATGTCGCCTACTGGATCGTGGCCTGTTGTGGTGGGTGGTGGTGTGCTACTTGTCATCGTGTTAGTACCCCGATTACTCCACATGAATGGTCGAATGTGCTTTCGTCTAACTAGGCATCAGACTACCCACCCGAAAAGACACCAGGGGTAAAACCCACACACCCGACACGCATAACCCCTGTTCGGCAGAGTACACGTCGCAAATATCAGCGGGGGTAAAACGACGGAAAGTCCCCGAAACACCAACCACCCACAATTATTCGGGGTGGTGGTCTTTCGGGGACTACCAGAATCGATATGGAATTATCTTTTTGTTGTTTGGTGTCGGCGGTGACTTACTCTCCCACAACCTCCCGGTTGCAGTACCATCAGCGTGTACAGGCTTAG